>JASHPR010000678.1 GCA_030038015.1 Streptosporangiaceae bacterium | reverse complement strand
CCACTTCGGCCCGGGCCACGCCGACCAGGTCCGGGTAGACGCACACCGCGGCCACCGGGGGCACCGCCGGGTCGGCCGGGTCCGGCCGGCGGGCCTTGGCGCACATGGCCCGGACCTTGCCCGGCGTGTCCGCGCCTTCCAGGGTGGTCAGGTCGACCATGCGCACGGCCATGTCCAGCGCCCGCATCTTGGCGTCCCGCTTGATGGACCTGGTCGCCAGCCCGGCGGCCCGTGCCTCGGTGCCCACCTGGTCGACGCCGGGCAGCCCGTGCAGCACCTGCCGCAGCGCGGCATCGGAGGTCGCCACCTCCGACAGCCACCGCCGCTCGGTGGCCAGCTCGCTCATGCTCTGCTCCCCGCTGGCGGCGCGGCCGCCGCCGCGGGCCTGACCGTGGCGAATCCCGGCTTGATCACCGTGTTGATGATCTTCAGCCGTTCATCAAAGGGCGCGAAGGCGCTCTTCATCGCGTTGATGGTGAGCCACTCGATGTCCCTCCACCCGTAGCCGAACGCCTCGGCGACCGCGTGAAACTCCGACGACAGGCTGACCCCGCTCATCAGCCGGTTGTCGGTGTTGACCGTCACCCGGAACAACAGCTCCCGCAGCAGCCCGATCGGGTGGTCCTTGATCGACTTGACCGCGCCGGTCTGCACGTTCGACGTCGGGCACATCTCCAGCGGGATCCGGCGATCCCGCACGTAGCTGGCCAGCCGGCCGAGCGAGGCATGGCCGCCCGCCGGAACCTGGATGTCATCGATGATCCGGACGCCGTGGCCCAGCCGCTCGGCCCCGCACCACTGCAGCGCCTCCCAGATGGACGGCAGCCCGAATCCCTCGCCCGCGTGGATCGTGTTGTGGAAGTTCTCCCGCGCCACGTACTGGAACGCGTCCAGGTGCCGGCTGGGCGGCCAGCCCGCCTCGGCGCCCGCGATGTCGAACCCGACGACGCCCGCGTCCCGGTGCCGCACCGCCAGCTCGGCGATCTCCAGCGACCTGGCCGCCGTGCGCAGCGCGGTGAGCAGCGCATAGAGGGTGATGCCCCGGCCCCGGCTGCCACGCCGGAAACCCTCGAGCACCGCCTCGACCACCTGGTCCAGGCTGAGGTCCCGGGTCACGTGCAGCTCAGGGGCGAACCTGACCTCCGCGTAGACGACGCCGTCGGCGGCGAGATCCTCGGCGCACTCGGCGGCCACCCGGATCAGGGCGTCCCTGGTCTGCATGACCCCCACGGTGTGCTCGAAGGCCTCAAGGTACAGCTCGAGCGAGCCGCGCGCGGCCACGCCCGTCATCCAGCGGGCCAGCCCGGCCACGTCGGCCGTGGGCAGGCGGTCGTACCCGGACTCGGCGGCGAGCTCCACGATGGTCTGCGGGCGCAGCCCGCCGTCGAGGTGGTCGTGCAGCAGCACCTTGGGCACGCGGCGGATCTCGTCCAAAGTCACCGGCATCCGCCCATTTTCTCAGATCAGCGCGGGTTGTCAGGCCGCGGCGATGCGCTCGATCACGAGCGGAACGGCGGGCGGCGGCGCGGGGCCGATGTCCACGGCGCCGGCCAGGGCCTCGGCCGCCGCGGCGAAGCGGGCCTCGTCGTCGCTGCGCAGCTCCAGGATCGGCTGGCCGGCCGCCACCTCGTCGCCCGGCTTCGCCAGGCAGATGATGCCGGCCGCGTGGTTCACCTGGTCCTCCTTGCGTGCCCGGCCCGCGCCCAGCCGCCAGGCGGCCACGCCCACGGCGCGGGCGTCCAGCCGGCGCAGCCAGCCCGCCTGCGCGGCGGTCACCACCTGGCGGTGCCGGGCCCGCGGCAGCGGCGCATCGGGATCCCCGCCCTGGGCAGCGATCATGCGGCGGTACCGGTCCAGCGCGCGGCCGTCGCCGAGCGCCGCCGCCGGGTCGGCCTCGATGCCGGCCAGCGCGAGCATCTCCCTGGCCAGCGCCAGCGTCACCTCGACCAGGTCGGGCGGGCCCTCGCCGCGGAGCGTCGCCAGCGCCTCCTGCACCTCGACAGCGTTGCCGACGGCCCGGCCGAGTGGCGCGTCCATGCGGGTCAGCAGGGCCGCGGTGCGCACCCCGGCTTCCGCGCCCAGGCCGACCATGGTCTGCGCCAGCTCGCGCGCGGCTGGCAGCTCGCGCATGAACGCACCGCTGCCCACCTTGACGTCGAGCACCAGTGCGGCCGTGCCCTCGGCGATCTTCTTGGACATGATCGAGCTGGCGATCAGCGGGATCGACTCGACGGTCCCGGTCACGTCGCGCAGTGCGTACAGCCTGCGGTCGGCCGGCGCGAGGCCCGGCCCGGCCGCGCAGATCACGCAGCCGGCCGAGCGGAGCACCGCGATCATCTCGTCGCCGGACAGGCTGGCCCGCCATCCGGGCACCGACTCCAGCTTGTCCAGGGTGCCGCCGGTGTGCCCGAGGCCGCGCCCGGACAGCTGCGGCACGGCCGCCCCGCAGCTCGCCACCAGCGGGGCGAGGACCAGCGAGACCTTGTCACCCACCCCGCCGGTCGAGTGCTTGTCGACCGTGGGCGCGGGCACCGCTCCCAGGTCCAGCCGCTCGCCGGAGCTGACCATGGCCGCGGTCCAGGCACGCAGCTCGCCGGGCGACATCCCCCGGAAGTAGACCGCCATGAGCAGCGCGGACATCTGCTCCTCGGCCACCGCGCCGCTGGTGTAGGAGCCGATGAGCCAGCGGATCTCCTCGTCGGTGAGGGCCCGGCCGTCCCGCTTGGCCAGGATCAGGCCGACGGCGTCAGGCACCGGCGTCCCGCCGGGAGGCGAGGTCGGCGGGGCCGAACGCCGCGGGCAGCAGGGAGCCGAGCTCCAGCGGCCCGTCCCCGGAGTCGAGCAGCAGCCCGGGGCCGCCCGCCTCGAGCAGCAGCTGGCGGCAGCGCCCGCACGGGACCAGCGGCGCGCCGTCCGCCGCGACCACGCAGACCCCGGCCAGGGTCCCGCCGCCGCTGGCGTGCAGCGCCGACACCAGCCCGCACTCGGCGCACAGCGTCAGGCCGTAGGAGGCGTTCTCGACGTTGCACCCCACCACGATGCGGCCCCCACCCGCCTCCCCTTCCCCGTGCACCTGGCCCGCGGCGCCGACGCGCAGCCGCGAGTAAGGGGCGTAGGCGCCCTCCGCGGCGGCCCGGGCCGCCGCGCGCAGCGCTGGCCAGTCGATCGCCATGCCCCTCCGATCTGGCTGAGCCCGAAAGCGCGAGGAAATGCCGCTCAGGGCACAGGGAAGCCACGGTCTTTGCTGTTGTCTGATTTCGGTTAATGATTTTAACGGTCTCGATTCGGCAACAGCGCGCCGCAGGCGGCGGCTCCGCGCTTCCCCGGATGGCGATGCCCGTCTAGGTTTTGCACAACCCTCGGGTATCCGGGGCGGCCCGCGGCTGTCCTCCGGGCGTCCCCGCAGCCCGAGCAGAGGAGAGACGGTGCGCGGATTAGCCAGGAACGCGGCGGCGCTCGGCATGGCCGCCGTGCTGGCCGCCGCCTGCAGCCCAGGCAGTTCTTCAAGCTCGTCCAGGCCGCACAGCCCGGCGGCCTCGCGGGGCAGCTCGCCGGCCAGCGGCACGCCGGCCATGAGCAAGTTGAAGGCCTGCCTGGTCACCGACACCGGCGGCATCAACGACCGCTCGTACAACGCTGCGTCCTGGCAGGGAGTGCAGGACGCGGTGGCGGCTGGCCCCGGCAGGATCACCGGCGCCTACCTCCAGTCCGGCTCGGCGAGCGAGTACACGCCGGACATCGACAGGTTCGCCGGCGAGCACTGCGGGATCATCATCACGGTGGGGCTTCTGATGGGCGACAACACCGAGGCAGCGGCCAAGGCCAGCCCGGCGCAGAAATTCGCGATCGTCGACTACCTTTTCAGCCCGCCTGTCGCGAACATCGACGCGCTGATGTTCAACACCGTGCAGGACGGCTTCCTTGGCGGCTACCTGGCCGCGGGCATGACGAGGACCGGCAAGGTGGCGACGTACGGCGGTGAGCAGCTGCCGACGGTCACCATCTACATGGACGGCTTCTGGGACGGCGTGCAGTACTACGACTCCCAGCATCACACCGACGTCACGGTGCTCGGCTGGAACGAGCCGGCCCAGGAGGGCAGCTTCACCGGCAACTTCACCAGCGAGGCCGCCGGAGAGGCGCTCGCCCAGACGTTCATCAGCGAGGGAGCGGACATCATCTTCCCTGTCGCCGGCAACGCCGGGCTGGGTGCGGCCGAGGCGGTGCAGGACGCTGACGCCGCGGCAGGCGGCGACAGGGTGAACATGCTGTGGGCGGACACCGACGGCTGCTACAGCGCCCCGCAGTACTGCAGGTACTTCATCAGCAGCGTTACCCAGGGCGTCCAGACGGCGGTGGAGGACGCGATCCTGTCCGCGGCCCGGGGCACGTTCAAGGGCGGCACCTACATCGGTGACCTGGCGAACGGCGGCGTGGCGCTCGCGCCGTTCCACGACTTCGCCAGCAGGGTGCCCGCCTCGCTGCAGGCCGGGCTCGCGAAGGTCAAGGCCGGGATCGAGAAGGGCACCATCACCCCGGCCACCAAGAGCCCCGTGTAAGCGACGGCCGCGGTGTGGCGAGAAGGAGACGCCGGCGCGCGCGCCGCTTGGCAGGAACGGCGAGAGCAGGCCATGCCGGTCCTGGCCGGTGTCTTCGGCAGGGTCAGGGCGCCGCGGCAGACGGGCAGCCGTAGGTTGAAGCATGACCAGCGTCCTTGCCGGGCAGGCGCCCGGCCCGCTCGCCGCCGCTGCCCGGAGCGCGGAGCGGCTCGCGCAGCGCACCGGCGAGCCCGCCCACGACGTAGCGGTGGTCCTCGGCTCCGGGTGGGCCCGCGCCGCCGACGCGATCGGCACCGGCACCGAGGTGGCGCTCGCCGACCTGGGCGGGTTCCCGCTGGCCACCGTGCCCGGCCATGTGCCCGCGATCCGCTCGGTGCGCAGCGGCGGGCTGCGCGTGCTCGTCTTCCTCGGCCGCACCCACCTCTACGAGGGGCACCCGGTCGCCGCCGTGGTGCACGGCGTGCGGACCGCGGTGGCCGCCGGCTGCCGCGTGATCGTGCTCACCAACGCGGCGGGCGGGATCCGCGCCGACTACCAGCCCGGCCAGCCGGTGCTGATCAGCGACCACCTCAACCTGACCGGGCAGTCCCCGCTGGCCGGGAGCCCGGCCCCGGGCGGGCACCGCTTCACCGACCTCACCGACCTGTACTCGGCGCGCCTGCGCGCGCTGGCCCGCGAGGCCGACCCGTCCCTGGCCGACGGCGTGTACGCCGCGCTGCCCGGCCCGCACTACGAGACCCCGGCCGAGATCCGGATGCTCCGCACCCTCGGCGCCGACCTGGTCGGCATGTCCACGGCCCTGGAGGCGATCGCCGCGCGTCACCTCGGCGCCGAGGTGCTCGGGATCTCGCTGGTCACCAACCTGGCGGCGGGCCTGACGCCGCAGGGGCTCGACCACGCCGAGGTGACGGCCGCCGGCGACGCCGCGGCCGGGCGGGTGGGCTCGCTGCTGGCCGCCATCCTGCCCGGCGTCCTGCCCGGGGCTCGCCAGCCTCCCGCGGATCCCCAGCCTCCCCAGCCTCCCCCGGATCCCCAGCCTCCCCAGCCTCCCCTCGGTCCGCAGGGTGCGCTGCAGTGATCCCGGACGACCTTCGCGCGCGGCTCGACGCGTGGCTGGCCGACGACCCGGACGAGCGGGACCGGGCCGAACTCGAGGCGCTGGCCGTGGACGGCGGCGCCGCCGGCGCCGAGCTCGCCGACAGGTTCAGCGGCAGGCTGGAGTTCGGCACGGCCGGGCTGCGCGGAACGGTCGCCGCCGGGCCGAACCGGATGAACCGGGCCGTGGTGCGGGGCACGACCGCAGGGCTGGCGAGATGGCTGCGCGGGCGGGGGCGCGGCATCGCCGGGGCCGGGGCGGCGCAGGCCGGCGTGGTGATCGGCGGTGACGCGCGGCACCGCTCCGATGAGTTCGCCGACGAGGCCGCCCGGGTGCTGGCCGGCGCGGGCGTCCGGGTGCACCTGCTGCCCAGGCAGCAGCCGACCCCGCTGCTTGCGTTCGCGGTGCGGCACCTGCACGCCGCGGCCGGGATCATGATCACCGCGAGCCACAACCCGCCGGCCTACAACGGGTACAAGCTGTACCTGCGCGACGGGGCGCAGATCGTGCCGCCGGCCGACGCCGAGATCGAGGCGGAAATTCTCGGCATCGGGCCGCTGTCGGCGGTGCCGGTGGCCGGGCTGGACAGCCCGCTGATCGTCCGGCACGGCGGCGAGGTCGCCCAGGCCTACCTGGACCAGATCTGCGCGGCCTCCCCCGCGCCCGCGGACGCCGCGTGGCTGCGTTTCGTCTACACGCCGCTGCACGGCGTCGCGGGCAGCCTGGCGATGCGCGCGTTCGAGCAGGCCGGCTTCACTCCCCCGGACGTGGTGACCGCCCAGGCGGAGCCCGACCCGGACTTCCCGACCGTCGCGTTCCCCAACCCGGAGGAACCGGGCGCGCTCGACCTGGCGCTGGCCCAGGCCCGCAGGTCCGGCGCCGACCTCGTGCTGGCCAACGACCCCGACGGCGACCGGCTGGCCGTGGCGGTCCCCGACGCCGGCGGCGCCTGGCGGACGCTCACCGGCGACCAGGTCGGCGCGCTGCTCGGCGCCTACCTGCTGGAGGCCACGCCGCCCGGCCCGGGCCCGGACGACCGGCTGGTCGTCACCACGATCGTGTCCTCAACGCTGCTGTCCCGGATCGCCGCCGCGGCCGGCGCGCAGTACGCGGAGACGCTCACCGGGTTCAAGTGGATCGTCAGGGCGGCCCGCCCCGGCACCCGGTTCGTCTTCGGCTACGAGGAGGCCCTGGGGTACGCGGTCGGTGAGATCGTCCGGGACAAGGACGGCATCGGCGCGGCCCTGGCGCTGCTCGGGCTTGCGGCCAGGGCCAGGTCCCGCGGCCGGTCGCTGCTGGACGCGTACGACACGCTGGAGTCCGCGCATGGCGTGCACCTGACCGGGCAGGTCACGGCGGGCACCGCGGCACCGGTGGATGTCATGGCACGGCTGAGGGCTGCGCCCCCGGCGCAGCTCGGCGGATTCCCGGTGACCGAGACCGCGGACCTCACCGGCGGCACGACCGACCTGCCCTCCGCCGACGTCCTCAGCTACCGCCTGCCCGGCGCCCGCGTCGTGATCAGGCCGAGCGGCACCGAGCCCAAGATCAAGGCTTACCTCGAGGTCGTCGAGCCGGTCGCCGGCCGCTCCCTGGCCGAGGCCCGCCGGGCAGCCGCTGCCCGGCTCGGCCCGCTGCGCGAGGCTGTCCGGGCGCTGCTGAGCGGCTGACCGGGCTCAGTCGCCGACCGCGAGGATCACGTCCGAGGCCTTGATCACCGCGGTCACCTCGCTGCCCTCGGCGAGCCCCAGCTCGTCGGCGGCCTCCACGGTGATCGACGCCACCAGCCGGGTGCCGTCGGCGTCCAGCGCCACGTTGGCGGTGGCCTCGCCGCGGGTGATGGCGGTCACCCGGGCGCTGATCTTGTTACGCGCGCTCAGCTTCATGCCGCTCATTGTGCCGTACCGCGTGCCAGCGCCCGGGCCGCCGGGTCGCCAGAGACCGCCCCGCCGTGACAAGCTCTGGGTATGAGACACCCTCTGTCAACCTCGCTTGGCTCGCCAATAGCGCCGCGGCCGGCGGGCCGCCGCGCTGTCCCGCGCGCCTCCGGCACGGCTATGCGTCAGCGGTGCCCCGGCGGCGAGGACCGCCTCCCGCCGCGCCCCCGGCGCGCCTACGGCACGACCAGCGACGTGCCTGCTGGCGCGCCTCCGGCGCGACGCACCGCGAGGGAGGCCATGAATTGAGCAGTTCGCACGAGGACCCTTCCTGCGAGGTCGCGCACGGCACCCTCCCGGTCCCCGCAACGCCGGGCAGGGTGCTCGTCGCGGTCTTCGCCTCGCCCGTCGCCGGCTTCCTGCTGCGCTACGGCCGGGACGCCGGCTACCGGACGGTGCTCATCGAGCCCGACGCCGAGCGCGCCAAGGCCCTGGTCGACGTCGCGGCCGAGGTGCACGACAGCATCGGCAGCTACCCTGACGGGCCGGCCGACGTGGTGGTCACCGACCACCACAGGCCGGAGCTCGGCCCGGTGCTCCGCGACGCGCTCGCCAGCGACGCGCGCTGGGTGGGCGTCCTCGGCAATCCCCGGCACCCGGCCCCGCACATCCCGGCGCTCGCCGAACTCGGCGTCGCACCGGACGAGATCGGGCGCGTGCACCGGCCGGTCGGCCTCAACATCGGTTCCAGGGCGCCCGCCGAGATCGCGATCGCTACGCTGGCCGGCCTGATCGCCGACCGCAACGGCCGCCCCGGCGGGTTCTCGTTCTGACGGCGCGCCGCCGCGATGGCGGCCAGACAGCCCGAAGACCGCGGCGACGGGGCGGCCGCCCCGCGGAACCGCTACGCCGACCTGCTGCGGGTCCTGGCCATCACCATGGTGGTCCTCGGCCACTGGCTGCTGACCAGCATCAGCTACCACGGCGGCCAGCTCTCCGGCATAGATGCCATGTCGGACATCGGCTGGTCCGGGTGGGGAACCCTGCTGTTCCAGGTGATGCCGGTCTTCTTCCTGGCCGGCGGCTACGCCAACGCGCTTTCCTGGACCCGGCACCGGGCCGGCGGCGCTGACTGGGCCGCGTGGCTGCGGCACCGGGCGATCCGCCTGCTCCGGCCGACGACCTGGTACGTGACCGCCGTGGCGACCGCGGCCGCGGCGTGCAGGCTGGCGGGCGCGAACACCGGGGAGCTGGCCCAGGCGGGCTGGGGCGTCGCGCTCCAGCTCTGGTTCCTGCCGGTCTACCTGCTGCTCATCGCGCTGACGCCGGGGCTGCACGCGGCGCACCGGCGGTGGGGCCTTGCGGTGCCCGCCGTGATGCTGCTCGGCGTGGCCGGCGTGGACGCATGCCTGCTTGGCGCCGGGATGTCCGCGCTCGGGTACGCGAACTACCTGCTGGTCTGGGGCTGCATACACCAGTGGGGATTCGGCTGGCAGGACGGGACGCTGACCGGCCGCCCCGGTGCGGGCCGGCGCTGGCGCCCGTGGGCGCTCGCCGCGGGCGGCGCCGTCCTGCTCGGCTGCCTGCTGGCGAGGAGCCCGTTCCCGGTGAACATGGTCGGAACGACCGGCGGCGGCGTGAACAACACCGTCCCGCCGTCGGTGGCGCTGCTGGCGTTCGCCGCCGTCCAGGCCGGGCTGCTGCTCGCGGCCGAGCCCGCCGGTGCCCGGCTGCTCGCCGCGGCACCCAGGCTGTGGAAGGCTGTCACCTGGCTCAACGACCGCACGCTGACCGTCTACCTGTGGCACATGGTGCCGGTGGTGGTCGTGGCCGTGGCGCTGTACCCCACCGGGGTCATGGCCCAGCCGGCCATCGCCTCGGCCGGGTGGTGGGCGCTGCGGCCAGCCTGGATCGCGGCGCTGGCCGTGGTCCTTGTTCCGCTGGCCATCGCGGCGGCCAGGTTCGAACGGCCGCTGCGCGGCCGGCCCGGCGCGGGGCCG
>JASHPR010000064.1 GCA_030038015.1 Streptosporangiaceae bacterium | reverse complement strand
AGCGGATACGTGCAGCGCGGCCGAAGCCTCGCTCCACGGCGTGTCAAGGAAATTGCCGCCGAGCGCTCCGGCGGGCGCGTTGGCGATGCCGTGCACGACGCCGTCGAGCCGGTCGACGTGCCCGGCGACCCGCTCGGCCAGGGAGCCGAGCTGCTCGGCGCTGGTGACGTCGAGTTCGAGCACCGGCGGAGTCTGCGGGAGCCGCTTGGCGATCCGCTCGACCAGGCTGAGCCGCCCGAAACCCGTCAGCACGACGGTCGCGCCCTGCTCCTGAGCGACCTTGGCGACGTGGAAGGCGATCGAGGAGTCCGTGAGCACGCCCGTGACCAGGATTCGCTTGCCGTCAAGTAGCCCCATCGAGAACTCCAATTTTGCAGATGTCCGGTAGTTATCGGCAGTTGCCGGACCGGTGCGTCGCTGACCCTGATCAATGTCCCATGCCGAGGCCGCCGTCGACCGGGACCACCGCGCCAGTGATGTAGGCGGCATCGGGTCCGGCGAGGAAAGCGACGACACCCGCGACCTCGTCGGCGGAGGCCGTGCGCTGGAGCGGGATGCCGGCCACGATCGCCTGCTTGCGCTCTGGCGGCAGCTGGGCGGTCATGTCGGTGTCGGCGAACCCGGGCGCGACGACGTTGACCGTGATGTTCCTGCTGCCCAGCTCCCTGGCCAGGGACCTGGCCATGCCCACGAGCCCGGCCTTGGAGGCCGCGTAGTTCGCCTGGCCGGCCGACCCGAGCAGGCCGACGACCGAGGAGATGAAGATGATCCGGCCGCGGCGCAGGCGCATCATCGGGCGCACGGCGCGCTTGGCCACCCGGTAGGCGCCGGCCAGGTTGGTGTCCAGCACCGCCGCGAAGTCGTCCTCGCTCATCAGCGCGAGCAGCTGGTCGCGGGTGATGCCGGCGTTGGCCACCAGCACCTCGACGGGCCCGTGCGCCGCCTCGGCGGCCGCGAACGCCTTGTCGACCGAGGCCGGGTCCCGGACGTCGCAGCGCGCCACCGCCAGCCCCTCGGCATCTTCGCCGGAGCGGGACGTGATCATGACCTTGTCCCCGCCGGAGGCCAGCCGCCGGGCGATCGCCAGCCCGATTCCCCGGTTCCCGCCGGTAACGAGCACGGATCGGCTCATGTCTCGTGGCCTCCCGGGTGGCAGTGATCACCGATTCGAAGCACAGGATAGATTGGCATGCCGTGGCCCACAGCGCAGACCGGGCGGACCAGGCAGTGGCCGCGGTCGATTCTGAGTTCACCGCGTACCCGCTGCGGCAGCTCGCCGGCGCCGCCCTGCAGCGGGCCGCCGACCTGGGCGCAGAGCATGCCGATTTCCGGGCAGAACGGATCAGAGGGCAGCAGATCGGGCTGTCCGACGGCAACCTGGAAACCCTCTACGACAGCGACGAGCTGGGCCTGGCTGTCCGGGTCGTGGTGGACGGGACCTGGGGGTTCGCCTCCGCCGTCGACCTCACCGCGGACGCCGCGGCGCGCGCGGCCGCGGCAGCCGTCGACGTCGCCAGGGTCGCGGCGGCCGTCAACACCGAGCGGATCGAGCTCGCCCCCGAGCCCGCGCACGGCGACGTCACCTGGGTGTCCGCCTGCCAGGTGGATCCGTTCAGCGTCAGCGTCTCCGACAAGATCGCCCTGCTGGCCGGGTGGAGCTCCGGCCTGCTCGCCCGCGAGCAGATCGACCACGTCGACGCGTCGCTGCTCCAGGTGAAGGAGTGCAAGTTCTACTCGGACGGCGCCACCACGGCCACGCAGCAGCGGGTGCGGCTGCACCCGAGCGTGACCGCGGTCGCGGTCGAGGCCGGCGGCAGGTTCGAGACCATGCGCACGCTGGCCCCGCCGGCCGGGCGCGGCTACGAGTTCCTGGCCGGGCCGGGGGCCGGGGGCTGGGACTTCGCCGCGGAGCTCGCCGAGATGCCCGGGCTGCTCGCCGCCAAGCTCGCCGCCCCCTCCGTGCAGCCAGGCACCTACGACCTGGTCATCGACCCGTCGAACCTGTGGCTGACGATCCACGAGTCGATCGGGCACGCCACCGAGCTTGACCGGGCGCTCGGCTACGAGGCCGCGTACGCGGGCACCTCGTTTGCCACCCCGGACAAGCTGGGCACCCTGCAGTACGGCTCGGGCCTGATGCACGTCACCGCGGACCGGACAGCCGAGCACGGCCTGGCCACCGTCGGCTACGACGACGAGGGGGTCGCCGCGCAGTCCTGGGACCTGATCTCCGGAGGCGTCCTCACCGGGTTCCAGCTGGACCGCCGCATGGCCAGCATGCTCGGCTGCCGCTCCAACGGATGCGCGTTCGCCGACTCGCCCGGCCACATGCCCATCCAGCGGATGCCCAACGTCTCCCTGCAGCCCGCCGCCGGCGGCCCGTCCACCGAGGAACTCATCGCCGGTGTCGAGCACGGCATCTACGTCGTCGGCGACAAGAGCTGGTCGATCGACATGCAGCGGTACAACTTCCAGTTCACCGGGCAGCGGTTCTTCCGCATCGCGGGCGGCCGCCTGGCCGGCCAGCTCCGGGACGTGGCCTACCAGGCCACGACCACCGCGTTCTGGAACTCGGTGGAGGCCGTGGGCGGGCCGCAGGGCTACGTGCTGGGCGGCGCGTTCAACTGCGGCAAGGGCCAGCCCAGCCAGGTCGCGCCGGTCAGCCACGGCTGCCCCGCGGTGCTGCTGCGGGGGATCCGGATTCTCAACACCGCGCAGGAGGCAGCAGCATGAGGCGAGCGGGAGGCGCCGCGTGACCGCGCTCCGCCCGCGCGCGATCTCGCCCCAGGACACCGTGGAGCGGGCACTGGACGCCGCCACCTGCGATGACTGCGTGGTCATCGCCGAGGAGATCTCGGCGGCCAACCTGCGCTGGGCGGGCAATACCCTCACGACGAACGGCGTCTCGTCCTCCCGCAGGCTGACGGTGATCGCGATCATCCGGGATGCCGGCGGGACCAGGGCCGGCGTGGTCTCGCGGGCCGGGGTCGGCGGGGACCAGATCGCCGGGGTGGTGGCGGCGGCCGAGCAGGCGGCGGCGGGCAGCTCCCCGGCCGAGGACGCGCAGCCGCTGCCGGGGTCCGCCGGCGGCGACCCGTTCCGGAAGGAACCCGGTTCCGGCGGCACGGCCGATGCCAAGGGCCCGGCGTGGGACGAGCCCCCCGGCCGCACCGAGATCGGCGTGCTGCGCGGCTTCGCCGGCGCG
>JASHPR010000677.1 GCA_030038015.1 Streptosporangiaceae bacterium | reverse complement strand
CCTGGCCGGCCAGCACTCCCTTCGCACTTTAGCTCCAGCGTCAGGCGGTAGTCGCGCAGGAACCGCGCCAGGGTGTCGCGTTCGCCGACCGGGGGATCGCCCCGTTCCCGCGGATCGGACTCCCGCGTGGCGACGAACATGTTCGACCAGCCGAAGGTGCGGTCGGGGAGTTGTTCAGCCATGAACAGGAAGTATCGGCTGGAACCGGACGTATGCGCGAGCGAATTTTGCCGGGTTCAATCCGCCGCCGTCGGGGCCGCCGGGCCGGACAGTACCGTAACCTCCCACTCCCGAAGGAATGATCTGCGCGCCGCAACGGTGACCGGCCGACTGCGCAGTTACGCCCGCTGCTTGGCGCGGCCCCCACTGTCGAGAGCATGAGGGGTGCGTTTCGGGCAATGCCGGGTGACGCCGACACGTCGCAGCGTTCTGGGAGCTTTAGGGTCCGGGCTGGCATCATCGATGCAGGGATGGTGAGCTCCGTGGATCCCTCGAATGCCGTACACGGCCCCCGCGAGCTGAGTGCTCAGTTCGCTGGAGCCGCAGATCAGCGACGATCGCCGCCCTCGCCGGATGGCGCCGGCCCGCACGGGGGCCAACCGCCGGAGGAGCAGCTGCGGATAGTGGTGGCGCAGCTGTCCCGGGGCTTTGACCTGTCGGCGTCGGCGGGGACCGATTACCAGCCGCTGGGAAGGGTGCTGGTGTTCCGCCCGGGGCCAGCCCGGCTGCTGCACGTGGTAGGCGACAGCCCGCTGGCCGGAGAATTCCGGCGGCTGATTACAGCCGGGGCCGTCCCTGGGTGGGAGCTGTATCCGGTTCCGCCGGATCGCACGCCGCTGGATGTGCTTGCCGCGCCGGTGCTGCGGCGCACCGGCAGCAAGCGCTTCTACAACATTCTCGACCGGCACGGCTTTGCTTTTGTCGAGGAAGTTGCCGCCACGCCCGACGAATGCCTGCTCGACTTGCGCAACAGCGGGCCGCGGCTGACCGCCACTATCCGGGCGGTCATCAGCGACCTGCAGTCAGCAGGCAACACCGCCACCCCGGACGCCGGTCCTGCCCATAGAACAGACAGCACCGCAGCGGCCACCCCCGCCCTGCCGCCGGACATCGCCGCCGCGTTGCAGGTGATCGCGGCCTGGGCAATTGCTGAACGAGGCGCGCGCACGCTCGGGGACCTGCTCACCCTCACGCCGGCTGCGGCGGGCATGCCATCGGACGTCGCCCGCTGCTTCGACCGTCTCACCCGGCTCAGCCTCCGCCCGCTGGCCGGCCCGGCCGAACCGGAGGGCAACCTGACGCGGCTGGGCGAGGCATTGCTCGGCGAAATCGACGAGCGTCGCAGGCTCATCCTCACCGCCCGCACATTCGCGCCGCACAGGCGAACCTATGATTCCCTCGCCGCCGAGTTGGGTATCAGCCGCGACCGCGTCCGCCAGCTGGAGACAGACGCGCTCATCCGGCTCAGCCACGCCTCCCGGCACCACCGCTATGCATCACTGCGCTGGCGCGCGGCATCAGCAGCACAGCACGGCGCTGCCGTTCCCGCGTCAGCCGATGCGCCGCCCTGGATGGCAAAGCTGCTGTCTTGGCTGGCAACCAAGACCGGCTGACACCCAGCACTGATCACCGGCGCGCCTGGCGCCAACAGCGCCGCGCGGCGCCGCATGCCAGAGCGACCGCAATGGGGCGGCAGCCCAGCCCGCCATGCCCGCGACCTGCTGGCTGTTCTGAGCTGAGTGCCGCACGCGGACCTATCCTCTTTTGCGGCATACAGCGCGCCCGATCAAGCCGCCTCGCAACGTGCACAGCCTGGGCAAGATCCTGCCCGTCGTGTCCGGAGGCCGGGTGCAGGTCGGCCAGAGGTCGACCGCTACCCGGACCTCCAGCGCCACGCTGAGGGGTAGGGGTAGGGGGTAGACCCCTGCGGGCACACCGTTCTGCGGCGACAGTGCTGCCGCCCTTCCATGTGCTGGCCGCGATGCGCACATGCAGGTATCAGGTTCCTCGCGGGACCGTGTTCGGGGCTTTGGTCCCTGCTGGGTGCTGCCGGGGGCGGTTACGGTGCGCTCATGGCGGTGGGTGGCGAGTGCCGGCTGGCCGACGGGCGTGTGGTCGTGGTGCGCCTGGCCGGCCCGGCCGACGTGCCCGCGATCGCAAGGCTGTACCAGGGCCTGTCGGCTGAGTCCTTCGCCCGCCGCTTCCACGGCGGGCGGGCTGCGCCGTCGCTGCTGGAGCGGCTGGCCAGCATCGGCAGCGGCACGGTGTGCCTGGTGGCCGCCCCGCCGGCCGGCCCTGGCCAGCTGGCCGCCGAAGCCCGCTGCATCCCTCTGGGGCCGGGGACGGCGGAACTGGCGCTGACCGTCGCGGACGGCTATCAGGGTGCGGGGCTGGGGCGCCTGCTGCTGCAGGCACTGGTGCAGCGTGCCCGCGCGGGCGGGGTGGAGCGCCTGCGCGCCATCGTCCTGCTCGACAACGCCCCGATGCTGCGCCTGCTGCAGCACTACGGGTGGGTGCTGGCCGCCCCGACCGAGGAGTTCTGCGTGGCCTGCCTGGAGATTTC
>JASHPR010000063.1 GCA_030038015.1 Streptosporangiaceae bacterium | reverse complement strand
CCGCACCAGCCGCCCGGCCGGCCCGTGATCCGGGCACGGCCACGCGGCCGCGCCTGTCAGCTGGCCTGGCGCCTTGTCCTCGGCTGGGCCGGCGCGGCATCCCCCTTGGCCTGCCGGCCACCCCTGGCTGCCCGGGACTTCGGGCTTTCCTCCTTCGCGCCGTCGCTGGACCCGCCTTTCGTCCCGCCGGCCCCGCCGCCCGCGGCCCCGGCCTCGTCATCCTGTGCCGTGCCCGGCCCGCGCGCCCTGGAGCCGCGCCCGATCGCCCGCCGCGGCGGCTTGGCCTCTGCCGTGACCTCGCCGGCCTGGCGCGGCGCCTCCCGGGCTGCCGCCAGGCTGGCCTTGAGCGCGTCGGCGAGGCTCGTCGTCTCGGCTGCCGCAGCCGGGCCCTCCGGCTGGACCAGCTCGCGACCCTCGACCTTCGCGTTCACGAGCTCCTGGAGCGCCTCACGGTAGCTGTCGTGATAGGCGGCGGGATCGAAGTCCACGGTCATCGAATCGATCAGCGATGAGGCCATCTTCAGCTCCTGCGACCGCACCTCGATGTCGTCCTCGAGGAACGGGAACGCCGGGATGCGGACCTCATCGGGCCAGAGCAGCGTCTCCAGCACGAGCAGCCCGTCCCGGGTGCGCAGCGTGGCGAGCGACTCTCGCTGCCGCAGCGCGACGAGGGCAAGGGCCACCTTGCCGGAACGTTCGAGCGCGTCGCGCAGCAGCACATACGCCCTCGCTCCGGACGACTCGGGCTCCACGAAGTAGCTGCGGTTGAAGAGAATGGGATCAAGCTGCTCAGCGGGCACGAAGTGCAGGACCTCGATGTTCCTGGTGGTCGGCAGCGGAAGCTCGGCGAGGTCCTCGTCGGTGAGCACCACCATCTCCCCGGTGGGCAGCTCGTACCCTTTGGCGACGTCCTCGTAGGGAACCTCTTCCCCGTCGATGGAGCACACGCGGCGGAACCGGATCCTGCCGCCGTCGGTACGGTGCACCTGACGGAACGTAATATCCTTCTGTTCCGTCGCGGCGTAGAGCTTTATGGGGATCATGACCAGGCCGAAGGAGATCGCGCCCTTCCACATGCTGCGCATGATGTCTCCCTACCCCATGAGATCGGGTACTGATACCAGGGTGTTGTCCTGAATTCTCTTGTCGGCAGAACGTTCGATGCATCGCTAGCACTAGGAGGTACGCATGAGCGAGATGGACCTTGAGCGGCCCGTGGATGATGCCGTCGAGCAGGAACAGGATGTCATCCCTGGCGCAGAGGACCAAGAGGAGAGCGATCGGCCGCACGAGCTGCCGCTCGAGGCAGACGAGGCAGACGCGGCAGAACAGGAGCGCGAGCTCGGTCTCGATGAGGACGACTACCGCTGACACGTAAGGCCGGCACGTAAGATTGCACGAGGCACCACATTGGTGCGGGAGCAGACATCCGGAGAAACGCGTGACCGCATCGCCGCAGGCCAGATCGCACGGGTCAGCCGGTACCCGGCTGCCGCGGCCGGCCCGGCGCAGGCAGCTGCTCGGCGCTGCGCAGGAAGTGTTCGTTGCGCAGGGATACCACGCGGCGGCCATGGACGAGATCGCCGAGCGGGCCGGGGTCAGCAAGCCCGTTCTCTACCAGCACTTCCCTGGCAAGCTGGAGCTGTACCTGGCGCTGCTGGACGAGAGCGTGGACGAGCTGGTGGGGATCGTGCAGGGGGCGCTCTCCTCGACCACCGACAACAAGCAGCGGGTGCCCGCCACCTTCAAGGCCTTCTTTGACTTCGTGAGCAGTTCCGGTGAGGCGTTCCGCCTGGTGTTCGAGTCGGATCTGAGCAACGAGCCCGCCGTGCGGGAGCGCCTGGACCGCACCATGAGTGCGTGCGCCGAGATGATCAGCCAGTTCATCCGCGAGGACGCTGGCCTGGCCGGCGATGAGGCGCACCTGCTCGGCATGGCCCTTGTCGGCATGGCGCAGGTGAGCGCCCGGTACTGGCTGAGCACCGACCGGGCGATACCCAAGGACGCCGCCGAGCAGCTGCTGGCGAGGCTCGCCTGGCGCGGCATCAGCGGCTGGCCGCGCACCGCCTGACCCAGCCTCAGGGCCGCCCGGCGCCGCCCGCCGCGTCGCGGCTGCCACCGCCCCGGCACCGGATGACGCCGTCTGCCGCCCTGGTGGCGCACCGTGCCCGGCTGCGGGCTAGCCTCGGTCTAGCCTCGGTCGCGGAGAGGAGCGGCGTGGAGATAAAGATCGGGATTCAGTCCGTACCGCGGGAACTGCTCGTGGAGACCAAATCCTCCTTCGAGGAGGTACAGCGCGCGCTGGCGGCCGCCGTTGCCGACGGCGGCATCTTGACGCTGGGAGATGACAGGGGCGGCAGGGTCCTGATACCGGCGGACAAGATCGCTTACCTCGAGTTCAGTGGCAGCGAGCCGCGCCGCATCGGTTTCGGCAATACCCTCTGAGCGCGGCTGAGCGGTGACAGCAGGCGGGCCACCCGCCGGGGCGGGCCGCTGCGCAGCGGGCCGTCCACCCGGGCTGCCTGCTGCGCGCGGCGGCCAGCTAGTCGCCCAGGCCGAGCGCTGCCATGCGCCGGGCGTGCGCATCTGTCAGCCGGGCGAACATCCTGCCGATCTCTCCCAGCTGAGTGACCTCCCCGCCCGCCAGGAGGGCGGCGAGATCTTCCCGCTGCGCGGCGACCCGCTGCGCCTGCCCGAGCGCCTCGCCCACCAGCCGGCGCGCCCACAGCGCCAGCCGTCCCGCGACCGCGGGGTCGGCCTCGATGGCCTCTCGCACCCGAGTCGCCGCGAATTCGGCATGCCCGGTGTCCTTCAGGACCTCAAGCACCAGCTTGGACGTCTGCGGCTCGAGCAACTCCGCCACCGTGCGGCAGAAATCGACCGCCATGCCGTCTCCCACATACGCCTTTACAAGGCTTTCCAGCCAGTCGGACGGAGCGGTCCTGGCGTGGAATTCGTCTATCGCCGGCACGAACGGGCGCATCGCCTCGTCAGGATCGGCATGCAGCTCCTGCAGCTTTCCCCGCAGCAGCTGGAAATGACCGAACTCCGCCACGGCCATCTCCGCGAGAGCCGCCTTGTCACTAAGCGACTCGGAGAGCGACGCATCCTCGACAAGGCGGAAAAAAGCCACAAGCAACGCATAAGACAGCGCGCCAAGCAGGTCGATCACGCCATGCATCGTGCTGCCGCCCGGCTCCGCGTCCGCGGACGCCACAGCCGCATCACTGGCAGCGGTTTCCAGGCTGTTCTCGGTCACGAGCGCAGCCTAACAAGCCCCCGCCGAGCCGGCCCGGCTGCGCCTGCAGCTGCCTGCGCAGCGGGTCTTGCTACACTGTCAGCTAATCGCATGAGGAATGCGGTAACCCCCAGCCGCTGTTACACGAAGCGTAAGGCGTGGCGATTGCCGGGGAGCGGTGAGCGCCCCTGGAATTCCGCGCCGATTATCCTCCCGCTGCGTGCGGTCGCGTGCCCCGCATGACGGCACTCGAGCCCGGCCGGAGGGACAGGCTTACACGCTCGCGATGCTGGCCTGGGGCGCGGCAGCGCCCCGCGGATCGCGGGCCCTAACGGAGGCGGAAGCCCTGACAACAGATACATGCGGCATGCAGACCGCGCCGGAAGACGTGCGCGACATGCCGGAGACGATTGACCAATACCAGGCCCAGCCTGAGGAAAGCGCCAAGACATTCCGCGATCTCGGGGTCGCCGAGCCGATCTGCGCTGCGCTCGAGGCCGAGGGAATCACGCACGCCTTCCCGATTCAGGAGCTTGCCCTCCCGATCGCGCTGGGCGGGCACGATCTCATCGGCCAGGCCAGGACGGGAACAGGCAAGACGCTGGCCTTCGGCATCCCGCTCCTGCACCGGCTGGACACAGCCCCCGGCGGCAGCCGCTCGGCACCGGCTTCCCTCGTCGTGGTACCCACCAGGGAACTGGCCATCCAGGTCGCCGACGACCTGCGGATCGCTGGCTCCCGCCTCGGCACCCGGGTGGTCACCCTGTACGGCGGCCGCGCCTATGAGCCGCAGATCGAGGCGCTGGCTGACGTGGACGTGGTAGTGGGCACCCCGGGCCGGCTGCTCGACCTGGCGCGGCAGGGCCACCTGGACCTGTCGCAGGTCACCGGGCTCGTGCTCGACGAGGCCGACAAGATGCTCGACCTGGGCTTCCTCCCGGACGTCGAGAAGATCCTGCGGCTCACCCCGCCCCAGCGGCAGACGATGCTGTTCTCCGCCACGATGCCAGGAGAGGTGGTCACCCTTGCGCGGCGCCACCTGCGCCGGCCGACCCACGTGCGCGCCGAGCACCATGACGAGCCGGCGCACGTTCCCAGCACCGAGCAGCACGCGTTCCGCGCGCACCAGATGGACAAGATCGAGGTCCTGGCCCGGGTCCTGCAGGCGGAGGGCCGCGGGCTGACGATCGTCTTCTGCCGCACCAAGCGCGCCAGCGACCAGGTGGCAGCCGCCCTGACCACGCGGGGCTTCGCCGCCGCCGCGGTCCACGGCGACCTCGGGCAGAGCCAGCGGGAGCGCGCCATGCGGGCGTTCCGGAGCGGGAAGGTCGACGTGCTGGTCGCGACCGATGTGGCGGCTCGCGGGCTCGACGTGGACGATGTGACCCACGTTGTCAACTACGAGTGCCCCGAGGACGAGAAGGCCTACCTGCACCGCACGGGCCGGACCGGCCGGGCCGGGCGCACCGGGGTGGCCGTGACCTTCGTCGACTGGGCGGACCTGCAGCGCTGGAAGCTCATCAACGACACGCTGGGCCTCGGCCAGCCCGACCCCGAGGAGACATACTCGACGTCGGCGCACCTGTACAGCGCGCTGCGGATCCCGGAAGACGCCAAAGGGATGCTGCCCGCCGACAAGCGCGGCCGCCTGGGCCTGGAGGCCGAGGATCTGGAGGACATCGGGGAGACCGGCCGCAACCGCTCACGCCAGGGACGCGGTGCCAGGGATGCGGGTGCCCCGGGCCACGGCAGCCGCGGCGACTCCCCCAGGGGCCGGGAAGCCGGGCAGCTGAGGAAGCGGGTCCGCCGCAGGACCCGGGCCGGGGTGGCCGTCAATGACGACCTGGCCGAGCCCGGGCACGAGCCCGCCGCGGCCGAGTCCCGGACCGCGGCCGCCGAGGGCAGGCACCAGCCCGGCCGCAGGCGGAGAGGGCCTTCCCGGCGCCGCGGCAGGGGAAGCGGGACAGGCCAGGTCACGGGCACCAGCGCGGCGGACCCGTCCGGCGGCGAGGGCTGACCGGAGCCATCCGGCGGCGGCTGACGGAGAGCCGGCCGCAGCCCGCCGGCTAACGCGGCCGACACGCGAACGTTATCTGCCTGCAAACTTGCCGGGCTAGATTTGCTGCCGATCCGCATGCCGCTCAGGCCGGGGCCGCCCGGCCTGCGGATCGCCCGGAAGCTCTTGGCCGGCTTCCGGGCGGCCAGAAGCTCTGTTACCGACAATCCTGAGGAGGCTGCCAGCTCGTGAGCACGCCGCGGTCCCTGGACCTGCCCGACCAGGTCCGGCCGGTGATCATCGAGAGCCGCCGCGGCGCGTTCGCAGCGCTCGATGCCCAGCCGGCCGTGGGCGTGTGCGAGCGCCGGCCGGCGCTGCTCGTCCCCGGCTTCACCGGGAGCAAGGAAGATTTCATCCCGGTGCTGCAGACGCTCACATCCGCCGGCCGCCGCGTGGTCGCCATCGATATGCGCGGCCAGTACCAGAGCGAGGGCGCCCCGGGGGCCGGCGGGTACGCGCCAGGGGAGCTCGCAGCCGATATCGCCGCGATCGCCGAGACCCTCGACGGTGACCGTCACGGCCTGCACCTGGTCGGGCATTCGCTCGGCGGGCTCATCGCACGGGAGGCGGCCCTGGCGGGGAAGGCCCGGATCATCTCGCTCACGTTGCTCAGCTCGGGGCCGGGCCGCATCACCGGCCGCCGCGCACGGATGCTGCGCGCCATGCTGGCAGTGATGGCCCCGGCCGAAGGCGCCGATCACCTGCTGCGCGACGCGGTCAGGAGGATCTGGCAGGAGCACCTGGCGCCTCAGGCCAGGGCCGACGGGGTGCCCGAGCACGTCATCGCCTTCCTGCGCGCAAGGATGATGGGCAGCAGCCCGGTCGGCATGGTGGCCATGGCCCGCTTCCTGCTGACCTGCCCGGATCGCACCGCGGAGCTCGCGGGCCTCGGCGGGCCGCCGATCCTGGTGCTCTACGGGGAGAACGACGACGCGTGGAGGCCGGCCGTCCAGGAGCGGATGGCCCGGCGGCTTGGCGCGAACCGGGTCTGCATACCGGGCGCCGGCCATTCCCCCGCCGTTGAGGCCCCGGAGACCACGGCCAGCACGCTGACGGGATTCTGGCGGGAGACCGAGGACAGTGCCCGGCGGCGCGGGGCATGGCAGCCGCCCGGAGGCCGTCAGTCCGGCCCGCCGGCGCCCGTCTCCCCGCCGGGGCCGGCGGCAAGAACGCTGGCCTGAGAGCGGCCAGCCACTCCCGCCCCGGTCCCGTCCCCGAGGCCGTCCCACGGCTGGCGCGGCTCGGACGCCGCGCTTCCTTCCGGGCAGCGGGCCCGGTAATCACACCACCCGCACCACGAGCCTGGCCGCGGCGGGAAGACCTCGTCGGCCCCGGCGGGCGGCAGCCCAGGGGCTGCCGGAGGACCGGGCCGCCCGCCGTCCTCAGCCGCCCGGAACAGCTCGTCCGCGGCCGCGCATTCCGCGGCGATGTGCTCGGCCCTGCGCAGCTGCCGGTCCAGCGACTCCGCCGTGTGCTCCCACGCGAGCACCCGTCCGGTGGGCAGGTGATGCAGCTCGACCCGCCTGCAGCGGCGGCGCATCACGCGCTCGGCCCCGAGCGCGTAGAGCGCCAGCGGCAGCGACGTGCGTGCGTCATCCACGGTGAGCAGGCGCCTGCCGGTCTTGTAGTCCACGACGACGAGCTCGCCGGAGCCGCCCGGATCGCGGCGGTCATCCAGCCGGTCAATGCGCCCGGACACCGCGATGAGGTCGGTGCGGGTCGCTACCGTCCGCTCCACCCCGACCGGCTCGCTGGCCGGGTCCAGGCCTGCCACGTAGGCCTGGACCACCTCCCGGGCCCAGCGGCGGTAGCGGGCGGACTGCGACGGGTCGGCAAAGCCCTCCGCGATCCAGCCCTGCTCCAGCAGTTCGCCGGCCGCAGCCACGGTGCGGCCGGCGCGCGGCAGCCGCCACCACCCGGCCAGCGCATTGTGCACGCTGGCGCCCAGGCTGTTGTGTGCCCACGGCGGCCCCTTGGCCGGCGGCGGCCGGTCCAGGTAGCTCATCCGGTACCGCCGCGGGCAGTCCAGCCACGTGCTCAGCCGGGTCGGTGTGCACGGGTACAGCCGCTGCGGCATGCCGTCGAAGCCAAGCTGCTGCACGCATTCCATCCTGCCATGGCCCGCCGACATTGCCGCGGAATCGCGGCCCGCCGGCCCGCCTTCGCCCGGCGCGCGGTAACGGCCGGGAGGCGCCGGGTCACGACTCGCCGGGACCACTGCCGAGCGCGCTCGGCCCCGCCGTCACCCACGAGTCGAAGCGCTTCTCGGCCGCGGCGACGGTGAACTCATCGCCGTGGCCCGGCAGCACCCGGGTCTCCCCGGGCAGCGTCAGCACGTGCGCGCCGATAGAGCTGAGCTGCCGGGAGAAGTCAGGGAACTCGTTCTCATAAGGGACGGGCCCGGTGGCGGACACCACGTCACCGGCGAAAACAGCGCCGAGATCCTCGCTGTAGATGCAGACCGATCCCGGGCTGTGGCCAGGGGCATGCAGCACTTCGAGCGAGACGTCGGCGACCTCGAAGACGCCGCCGTCCTCCATGTCGATCTCAGGATCGTGGCCGGGATGCGCCTCCCGCCAGTACACGCGGTCCGCGTGATGCAGCGCGATGGGCGCCTCATCCCTGGCCGCCACGTCGACGGCGGCCGCCGTGTGGGCCGCATGCCCGTGCGTGCAGATGACCGCGAGCACCTCGCGGTCACCGACCAGCGCGAGCACCGCGCCGGCATCGGTGCCCGGGTCGACCACGATGACTTCCTCGTCGTCCCCGACGATCCACGTGTTGGCGGCGGTTCCGGCCCGCTCGATCCGCGCCTCCATGGCGGCCTGCCTCTCTATGCGGCGCGGGTGCGCGCCAGCCGAACCTGGCGCCCACCCGCGCTTTGTCAGGAGCCTACGTGGGCAGCATCCCCTGGGTTGCCCGGCAGCAATTCTGCCGCGCCCCATGCCGGGCTTGCGCCGCGAATCCGGGAGAGCCCGCCCGTGCGCCGCTGCCCGCGATCAGGTACGCGGTGATGTGCCTCGCTGCTAACCGGTCACCCACGCGAGGATGTGGTCGTTGACCTCGCCAGGCCGCTCCAGCTGCAGGAAATGACCTGCATGCTCGATCACGACCATGCGTGAGGACGGAGCGAGCAGGCCCTCGGCGCCGCGGGCCAGATCCACCCGGATGCAGCCGTCGTCGGCTCCGTGCAGGTACAGGGTGGGCTGCGGCGCCTGCCGGCCGGCGGCCTCCTGCTCGGCCGCGTAGGGCGCGGCGCCACCGGGCGCGCCCCCCGGCGGGCCCTGGATACCCAGGGCCCGGTAGTAGCCGCCTGCGGCGCGGTAGTAGCCGATCGCGGCCGCCAGGTTGGCGGGCTGGCGCAGGGACTCCTTGACCCGGGCCAGATGGCCGCCGGCCGGGAAGCCGGGCGACCAGTCGGCCCAGAGCCTGTCCAGGAACGCCATCCCGTCGCGGGCCACCACGGCATCGGCGAACCCGTTCGGGTCTCGGAACATGAACGTATAGAAGAGCCGCTTCAGCTGCTCATAGTCGGTGAACAGCACCGCGTCCAGGGCGGCGGGCGGCACGGCCAGGGTCACCAGCCGCCGCCACCGGTCCGGGGCGAAGGCGGCCGCCCCGTACGCGGTCTCGGCCCCCCAGTCGTGCCCGATCAGCACCGCGTCCCCGTCGCCGCCCAGGGCCTCGTGCAAGGCCACGGCGTCGGCCACCAGCGCACCGACCTGGTAGACGCCGTCGGCGGGGATCGCGGTCGGCGCGTAGCCGCGCATGAACGGGGCCACCGCGTGGAACCCGGCGCCGGCCAGGGCCGGCAGCAGGTGCTGCCAGGTGTGGGCCGTGTCAGGAAACCCGTGCAGGCACAGGGCCAGGGGGCCCGAGCCCGCCTCGAGCAGCCCGAACTCGAGATCGTTCGCTCGCACCGTGGCCATGCGCAACGCGACCGCGGCAGTCATGGCCGACAAGCTACCCCCGCGCCCCGGTATCCGGCGACCGCGCGTGCGTGACCTGGGTGATCACGACGACGGCCGCTCAGCGGTGCGCGTCCAGGCAGCTCTCCCGCCAGCGGCCGCCCTGCTCGGCACGCTCACCGCCCGACGGCCGGGGATGCGCCCGTGGCCTGCGACAGCAGGCGCTCGTACGCGCCCGCCGGGGCGGTTTCCGAGCCGATCCGGCAGCCGGTGAGCTCCCCGTGGTCGTCGCTGCCGCCGGTGGGGACCAGGCCGAGACGGCCGGCCAGGGCCAGCAGGCGCTCGCGCTGCGCCTGGTCCTGATCCGGGTGGCAGACCTCGATCCCGGCCAGCCCGGCGGCCGCCAGGCCGGCGATCACGTCATCCGGGATCATCAGGCCGCGCGCCCGGGGGTGGGCCAGCACGGCAACCCCGCCGGCGGCCCGGACGAGCGCGATCCCGCGCGCCGGGTCCGGCGCGTACCTGGCGACGTGCGCCCGGCCGCCTGCGCCGATCCAGTCCGGCCCGAACGCCTGCTCCGGCGCGTCGATGACGCCCGCCTCGGCCATCGCCCGGGCAATGTGCGGCCTGCCGACGACGCCGCCCCGGGCCAGCGCGCTGACCTGCTCCCAGGTGACCGGCACGCCGAGTTCCCCGAGCCGCTCCACCATGGCCCGGGCCCGGCGCACCCGGCTTTCCCTGATCCTGGCGCACTCCGCCGCCAGCTCCGGGTCGGCGGGGTCGAACAGGTAACCGAGCAGGTGCACGCTGCGGCCCTCCAGGCGGCAGGACAGCTCCATCCCCGGCAGCAGCGTCAGCCCCGGAGGGAGCGCCTCGGCAGCCTCGCGATGACCTGCCACCGTGTCGTGGTCGGTCAGCGCGATCACGTCGAGCCCCACCGCGCCGGCGCGCCGCATGACGTCGGCCGGCGGGCACGTCCCGTCGGACGCGGTGCTGTGGCTGTGCATGTCCGCGCGCACGCTGCCCGACCCTAACGCACGCCGCGGGCCGCCTGCCCGCCGAGCTTCCTAGGGGAGCCGCGGCGACCGCGCGCCGAACGGCAGGTCAAGCTCCTGGCCGGGGTCGCGGAGGTCCCGCAGTTCCAGCGGATCGACCAGCATCATCCCGGCCGTGTCCGGCCAGAGGATCAGCCACAGCCAGTTGCCCATCGCCTCCCCGGCGAATGCCGCCCGGTCGGGTGCGTCGACGTGCCAGAGCGGGAACTCGTGGTGGCCGTACCTGACGAGCGCGTGCGGCGGGCCGGAAGCGAAGCCGATGCCGGGGTCGGGCTCGTCCAGGCCGGCGAAACCCGCACCCAGGCCGACCCCCGGCTCCTCGGAGACCAGCAGCATCTCGGCGGGCCCGCCGACCGGGTTGGGGCCGGACAGGGCGACGACGCAGCCCCGGACCCCGGTGCGCTCGTCACCCGCCCCCCCGAACCCCGTGACCAGCCACGCCATGGGCAGCGGCCAGGGCAGCCACACCGGGACCGCCGCACGGCGCAGCAGGCCACCGAGCCCTTCGGCCGTGAGGCTGCCCACCGTCCGCAGCGGAAGCACGTGCCCGTGAACGTCACACTGCCAGCTGCCGGACCCGCCGCTGGCGTGCACCGGGCCGCCGCACCGCGGGCAGGTAGGCGCAGTCTTCATGACAACTGACCGTTACGCGGCCGGCAGCCAACGTCAAGTACCGGGACACGCCGGCTTGGCCGGAAACCGCCGACGACATACTGAACGGGTGGCGATCCGGCGAATCCGCTGCGTAGGCGCGGTGATCAAGGATGCGGACGGCCGGCTGCTGCTGATCAGGCGCGGTCACGAGCCGGCCGCCGGGCTGTGGTCGCTGCCGGGCGGGCGGATCGAGCCCGGCGAGACCGATGAGCAGGCCGTGCGCCGGGAGGTCCTCGAGGAGACCAACCTGACGGTGGAGTGCCGCCGCCTGCTCGGCAGGGTGCGGCTGCCGGGGACCGCGGGGACGGTCATGGAGGTCAGCGACTACCTGGCGGTCGTCACCGGCGGAGAGCTCGCCGCTGGCGACGACGCCGCCGACGCCCGGTGGGTTACCGCAGCGGACCTGGCCGGCCTGCCGCTGACCAGCGGGCTGGCCGGCTACCTCACCGCGTGGGGCGCCTATCCCGCCTGACCAGGGGCGGCGGATCCGCATGCCGCGGGCCGGCCGCCGCCGCCGATATCATTCCCGTGGTCCAGATCGACTCGTCAGGAAGACGGAGGCCGGTTCCCCGATGAGCAGGCGGCGGCAGCTGATCGGCCTCGTCGCGATCATCGCTGCGCTCCTCATCGTCGGTGCCGACGCCTGGGCCGTGCACCACTTCGGCGCGAACGCGGCCACCAAGAGCTACCCCGACGACTACCTCAACGCGGTCGCCTGCCCGGACGCGTCGCAGTGCTGGGCCGTCGGCCAGACCGCGAGCGCCCCGGGCGGGAACACGCTGGGGGAGCATCGTGATCCGCTGCTCAAGCACGAGACGGCCGGGCACTGGCGCACGGTGCCCCTGGTGACGCCGGGGGCGAGAGACGCGCTCGAGGCCATCGCGTGCCCCGGGGCCGCCGACTGCTGGGCGGTCGGCGGTAACGCGGCCGGGGGGACGGCGGTGATCGAGCACTGGGCCGGGGGGGCGTGGCAGACGGTGCCGTCCCCGGCCGTAGCCGGGAGCCAGCTCGACGCGGTCAGCTGCGCTTCCCCGCGCGCGTGCTGGGCGGCCGGCGGCACCCAGTCGCTGTCCGGCGCAACGGGTGACCTGCTCGAGCAGTGGGACGGGACCAGGTGGGCGGTCATCTCCTCGGTGGCAGGCGGCATGCTGCCGCAGCGGTTCTCCTGCCCGGCCGCCGGCTACTGCATGGCGGTGGGGGTGCGGGGCGGCGTCGCGGCGGCCGCTGCCTACTCCGGCGGGCGCTGGGCAGCGGTCACGCCGCCCGCGGCCCCAGCCGGGGGCGCGGCTGTCTCCCCGCTGCTCGGCTGCGCCGGCCCGGCGATGTGCCTGGCGGCATTCCCAGGACGTGAGCTGGTCACCGACGTCTGGAACGGCCGGGCCTGGGCGCCCGTGACCTCCCCCGCGCTGGCCTACCCCATCGTCCTGACCTGTCCGGGCGGCCAGGGCTGCTGGCTGCTCGGCATGACGCGCAAGGACCGGCCGCTGGCGCTGCGCTGGCAGGGCGGCGGCTGGGCCTCGGTGGCCGTTCCGCTGGCGCCTCACCGCGGGTACCTGTCCGCGCTGGCCTGCGGAAGCACCTGCTGGGCGGTCGGCGGCGAGGGCGGCACCCGCCGTAACGGCGTCCCGTACACCCGCCCGCTGATCGAGCCGCTGGCCTGAACGGACCCGCCCGGCCGGACCTAGCTGGGCGGCCGGAACACCGACGTCCGCTCCAGGCCGGCGGCGCGGCCGCGCGCCGCGGCCACCAGGGCCAGCTTGCGCGATGCCTCGTCGATCATCTCCCCGTCCAGCCTGGCCGCGCCGCGGCCCTCCACGGACGTGTAGTACTCGTACGCCTCGATGATGAGCTCGGCTCGGTCGTACTCCTCCTGGCCGGGCGAGAACGCGGCGTTGACGGTCTCGGTCTGCCCCGGGTGGATCACCCATTTGCCGTCGTAGCCGAGCGCCGCCGCGGAGGCGGCCGACGTGCGCAGGCCGTCGGGGTCGCCGATCGCCGCGTACGGGCCGTCGATCGCCTGCAGCCCGTGCGCCCGCGCCGCGACGAGGATCCGCATGTGCGGGTAGTGGAAGGCGTCGCCGCCCGCGTAGCCCGCGGGCTGGGCGCCGATCTGCAGCGACCGCATCCCGACGCTCGCCATGAAGTCGGCAGGCCCGAAGATCAGCGCCTCAAGCCGTGGCGAGGAGCCGGCGATCTGCTCCACTTCCGCCAGGCCGCGCGCGTCCTCGATCTGCGCCTCGATCCCGATCCGGCCAGGCAGGCCCGCGGCCTGCTCGACCTGGCCGAGCAGCAGGTCCAGCCAGGCGACCTGCTGCGGCCCGGGCACCTTGGGCAGCACGATGGTGTCCAGGTGCCGCCCGGCGCGCTCGACAACCTCGATCACGTCACGGTAGGCCCACGCGGTGGTGGCGCCGTTGACCCGCACCGTGGTTACCCTGCCGCCCCAGTCGCTGCCCTCGAGCGCGCTGGCCACGTGGGCGCGCGCCTGCTCTTTCGCGTCCGGCGCGACCGCGTCTTCCAGGTCGAGCAGGACCTGGTCGGCGTTCAGGCTGGTCGCCTTGGCAAGGAATCTCGGGCTGCTGCCGGGCACCGAAAGGCACGACCGCCTGGACCGGCTGCCGGGTGTCATGCGCCTCCCCATCCGCTCATCTGCGCCCGCGCCTCGTAGAGCAGCACCGCGGCCGAGACCGCGACGTTCAGCGAGTCCGCCGAGCCCAGCATAGGAATGCCGATCCTGGTGAAGCCCGCCGCCTGCCAGGCTGGCGAGATCCCGTACCGTTCGCTGCCCACGACGAGCGCCGTCCGCCCGGTATAGTCGCAGTCCCGGTAGTTCTCGCTGTCCTCGGCGTCGGCCAGGTACACGGTGAAGCCGTGGCCGCCGAGCCAGGAGATGGCGTCGGTCACCGCCTCGAACTCCACCGCGGGCACCCTTATGCTCATCCCCTGGCTGCTGCGGAGCACCTTGGGGTGGGTCAGCCGGGTCCGGCGGTTGGTCAGCACCAGGCAGTCGGCCGCGCACGCGTCGGCGGTGCGGATCAGCGTGCCCAGGTTCCCCGGGATCTCGATCCCGTCGATGACCATGACCAGCGCGTTTTTCTTGAACGTGAACGCCCCGGGGTCGGTGTCCGGGAGCCGGGCGATCGAGATCAGGCCGTCCGGGTTGGGCCGCTCCGCGAGGTAGGCGAGCGTCTTCGGGGATATCCGGTAGGCGCGGCGGGCCCGCGCGGCGAGCTGCGCACTGCGCGTCCTGGCCTCGTCGGAATAGGCGGCCTCCGGGCACCACAGGAACGTGTCCACGGTCACGCCAGCCTCAAGGACCACGTTGTTCTCGAAGAGGCCCTCGGCGACGAACGTGCGCCGGGGAATCCCGGTGCGGTTGCGCTGGATGTCCCGGACCAGCTCGGCCGCTGGGTGCCTGCGGCCTACCTGCTGAAGCTCCGCCATGAACGGCCTCATCTCGCCTGCCCGGCCCGCATCGCGCCCGACGGCCCCATCTCGCCTGCCCGGCCCGCATCCCGCCCGGCCGTGCCACCCCCCAAGACCTTTCCGTCCCGACGAGCATAGGTGTTCGTTTCGACGAACCCGGGGCGGCTCAATAGCATGGGGGCATGGCTACCCCGCCCGCGGTGTCCGCGCCGCCCACGGTTGAGCAGGTCACCCAGGCGCTCGCCGGTGTCATCGACCCGGAGATCCGGCGCCCGATCACCGACCTGGGCATGGTCAAGAACGTGGACGTCGCCGCCGACGGCACCGTGCGGGTCGACGTCTTCCTGACCGTGGCCGGGTGCCCGCTGCGCGACACCATCACCCGCGACGTCACGGCGGCCGTCGGCAAGCTCGGCGGCGTGTCCCGGGTCCGGGTCGAGCTGGACGTGATGAGCGAGGAGCAGCGGGCAGCCCTGCAGGCCAAGCTCCGGGGCGGCGCGCCGGAACGCGTCATCCCGTTCGCCAAGCCGGGCTCGCTGACCCGGGTGTACGCCGTGGCCAGCGGCAAGGGCGGCGTGGGCAAGTCGTCGGTGACGGTGAACCTGGCGGTGGCGCTGGCCGCCGCCGGGCAGAAGGTGGGCCTGCTGGACGCCGACATCTACGGCCATTCGGTGCCCCGGATGCTGGGCGTGACCGGGCTGCCGACCCAGGTCCAGAACATGATCATGCCGCCGTCGGCGCACGGCGTCGCCGCGATCTCCAGCGGGATGATGAAGCGCGGCAACGAGCCGCTGCCGATGCGCGGTCCGATCCTGCACCGGCTGCTGGAACAGTTCCTCGCCGACGTGTGGTGGGGCGACCTGGACGTGCTGCTGATGGACCTGCCGCCGGGCACCGGTGACATCGCGATCTCCTCGGCGCACCTGATCCCCGGCTCGGAGATCATCGTCGTCACCACCCCGCAGCTCGCGGCGGCCGAGGTGGCCGAGCGGGCGGGCTCGCTCGCGTCCAAGCTGCACCAGCGGCTGGTCGGCGTGATCGAGAACATGTCGTACCTGCCCTGCCCGCACTGCGGCGAGCGCGTGGACGTGTTCGGCTCCGGCGGCGGCCAGGCCGTGGCCGGCACCCTTACCCGCATGACCGGCGCG
>JASHPR010000676.1 GCA_030038015.1 Streptosporangiaceae bacterium | reverse complement strand
GCGCCGGGCGGGCGCATCGCGGCGGCGGCCCCCTCGGCGGCGTCGGCGGCGACGTCGGCGCTGCGCGCCGAGCGGCGCACCCAGGCGGACACCGTCCCGGCCAGGGCGTCGATGTCGGACTCGAGCGGCGCGTCGAACCGCTTGTGGTACGTGGCGTGGTCGCCGACCACGGCGAGCAGCGGGGTCCGGGCGCGGCGCGCGTTGTGCAGGTTGGCCAGCCCGTTCGCCAGGCCCGGGCCGAGGTGCAGCAGCGCGGCCGCCGGCCGGCCCGCCATCCGCCCGAACCCGTCGGCCGCGCCGGTCGCCGTCCCCTCGAACAGGCACAGCACGCCGCGCATCTGCGGCACCGCGTCCAGCGCCGCGACGAAGTGCAGCTCCGATGTCCCCGGGTTGCTGAAGCACACGTCCACACCGGAGCCGGTCAGCGTGCGGATCAGGGCCTGGGCGCCGTTCATCCGGTACCTCCCGCGGTCAGTGCCGGTTCCGGGGACGTTCCCGCGGAACTCCGGTCAGTCGAACAGGACCCCGGGACCAAGCATGCCCGCCGGGTCAAAGGCCCGCTTCACCCGGCGCATCAGCTCGATGGCCACGGGGTCGGCGAACTCGGCGAAGTAGCGCTTCTTGGCAGCGCCGATGCCGTGCTCCCCGCTGATCGCCCCGTCTCTGGACACCGCGGCGGCGAAGATCCCGTGCAGGATCTCCGCGCGCCTGCCCGGGTCGGGCTGGAACACCGCGAGGTGGACGTTGCCGTCGCCCGCGTGCCCGGCGCCGACCACCAGCCCGCCGTGCTGGCCGGCGATCTCGGCGGCATCGGCCAGGAACGCCGCCATCGCCGCGCGCGGCACGACCGTGTCCACGATGTCGTCGGCCCCGGCGTTCTTCGCCGCCCAGAACGCCTTCTCCCGCGCCTCGATCAGCCGGCTCGCCGCATGGTCTGGCAGCACGTACACGTCGGGCGCGCCGAGGCCGGTCAGCGCCTCGGCCAGTTCCTCGACGGCGGTGGCCAGCCGCTCCTCGGTGCGTTCCTCGAGCACCACCACCAGGTAGGCCAGCGTCTTCTCCCGGACGGCCGCGGGCACCCCGAGGTCGATCTCCTCGCTCGCCGTGATCGCCGCCATCGTCAGGACGTCGACGTACTCCAGGATCAGCGGCCCGACCCCGGTGGCGATGATGCCGGGGACCGCGGCGGTCACCTCTTGCAGGCTGGCGAACGGCGCCAGCACGGTCGCCTGGAACGCCAGCCGCGGGTATAGCCGCACGGTGGCCTCGGTGACCAGCGCCAGGGTGCCTTCCGAGCCCACGATGAGCTGGGTCAGGTCGTAACCGGTGCTCTGCTTGACGTGCTTGCCGCCGGTGCGCAGCACCTCCCCCGAGGCGAGGACGGCCTCGAGGCCGAGCACGTGCTGGCGGGTGACGCCGTACTTGACCGCCCGCATCCCGCCCGCGTTGGTCGCGATCGTCCCGCCGATGCTGGCGCTCATCTCCCCGGGGAAGACCGGGTAGACCAGTCCGCCGGCGGCCGCGGCCCGGTCCAGCGCGGCCAGCGTCACGCCCGGCTGCACGGTGGCGGTGTGGTCCGCGCCGTCGATCTCCAGTATCCGGTTCATCCGCTCGAACGACACCACCAGGCCGCCGGCCTCCGGCACCGCGGCCCCGGACATCCCGGTCCCCGAGCCGCGCGCGGTCACCCGGGCCCCGTGGGCGGCCGCGGCCCGCAGCACGCCCGCGACCTCGGCGGTGCTGCCCGGCCTGACCACGAACCCCGGCGCCGCGCCGGGGACGGTGAGGCTCTCGTCATGGGCGTACTCCGGCGGGCTGTCCCCGCCCGCCAGCACATGGCGAGCGCCCACCACCTCGGCGAGCGCAGATCGCAGCTCGGTCACCAGCACCTCCCAGGGCTCGCCCGCCGGGTTACCGGTCGGTAGAGACACTATCTTGAACGTTTCGCCAGCGGCTCGGTGTGGCCGGCGAGGCCCCCTTTTATTTGCAGGCCTGTCACGCCGCGTTACAGGGCCATGAACCTTCTCACGCCATGATCGGTGCGTGCGCCCGGCTACCGAACCTGCCCCGGCAGCATGCCGCGATCACGCCCGCTCACCGACGGCAGCATGAGGCGGGGCCGGGCGTGAAGCTCGTGCGGCTCGCTAACTACGTAGCGCCGGCCTCTGGGGGGCTGCGGACCGCGCTGAGGGAACTCGGCGCCGGCTACCTTGCAGCCGGCCACGAGCCGGTGCTGGTCGTGCCCGGACCACGGCCGGGACGCCGGGACACCGAGCAGGGGCTGGTGATCACGGTCCCGGGCGTGCCGGTTCCGGGCACCGGCGGATACCGGGCGATCGCCGCCCGGCGGCCGCTGCGTGGCCTGCTCGAAGAGCTGCAGCCGGACCGGATCGAGGTCTCCGACCGCACGACGCTGCGGTGGACCGGATCCTGGGCGCGGCGCTGCGGCATCGGGTCGATGATGGTCTCTCACGACAGCCTCGCCGCGCTGGCGCAGATGTTCCGGCCCCCGGGGATGCCCGTGGGGCACCTCGTCGACCGGCTCAATCGCGGCACGGCGGCCTCGTTCGACGTCGTGGTGTGCACGACCGCCTGGGCGGCGGCGGAGTTCCGGCGGCTCGGCGCGCCGAACCTGGTCCAGGTCCCGCTGGGCGTGGACCTGGCCCGGTTTCACCCGGCGCACGCCGATGACGGCCTTCGCGCCAGGCTCGCCCCGGGCGGCTGGTGGCTGCTCGTGCACTGCAGCCGGCTGTCGCCGGAGAAACGGCCGGGGCGTGCCCTGGCGGTGCTGGCCGAGCTGCGCCGCCGCGGGGTGCGCGCCGTCCTGGTGATCGCGGGAGACGGCCCGCGGCGCCGGTCGCTGCAGGCGAAGGCTGCCCGGCTGCCGGTCAGGTTCCTGGGGCACGTCGCGAACCGGGGCCTGCTGGCACGGTTGCTGGCGACCGCAGACCTGGTCATCGCGCCCGGGCCGGCCGAGACGTTCGGCCTTTCCGCGCTGGAGGCGCTGGCCAGCGGCACGCCGGTCGTGGTGAGCAGCCGGAGCGCGCTGCCAGAGGTTATCGGCCAGGGCGGGATGGCCGCGGAAGAGAGCGACGCGGCGTACGCCGACGCCGTCGAGCGCCTGCTGCAGCGTGACGCGGCCGAACGCCGGCGGCTGGCCCGCGAGGGCGCCGAACGCTTTGGCTGGCCCGCATCCGTGAACGGATTCCTGCGGGCGCACGGGCTGAGCCCGTCCGCTGCGGCGCCGCGGGGCCTGCCCGCGGCTCGCCGCTCATAGCCGGGCACCGCTCAGCACGCGGCCCGGGCTGGCCTGGGCATGACTTCTTGCCCGGTCGTCCCCGGAAGCCTGCGTACACTCGCGCGTTGACAGCCAGTGGCCTATTCGTTTAGGTTCGTTCAGCTCTCGTGCCGAATCCACCGCTCAGCGTCAAGAGGCTGGCATGCACCAGGCGTCAGCAGCGTCACGTCCTGCCTGGATGGTAGCGCTGTCCGGCCGCGACGGCGCCCGGCGCCGCTCCCCCGTTGAGGTGGTCGCGACCGCGGCGACCTACGTGACCCACAACCCGGCGGCCGACCTGTCCGGGCTGCGGGCCGGGCCGCTGGGGCGGTGGGCCGACGGCGTCATCGCCCTGCGCGAGGACTGCGCCACGTTCGCCAGCCACTGGGACAGGCACAACGAGCGGGTGCTGACCGGGAGCGGGCCGCTGTGGGTGGTCCTCGGCGATTCCACCGCCCAGGGGCTGGGCGCGCCCGGGCCGATGGGCGGCTACGTCGGCCAGGTCCTCGCGCGGCTGCGGCAGCGGACCAGGCGGCGCTGGCGCGTGCTCAACCTCTCGCTGTCCGGCGCTCTCATCCGTGACGTGCTGCGCGACCAGCTGCCCCGGCTGCCCGCCGCCCCGGACCTGGTCACCTGCGGGATCGGGGCGAACGACATCTTCTACTCAACGCCGTCCAGGCTGTTCGCCGACCTCCGCGCCCTGATCGGCGCCGTCCCGGGCAACACGGTCCTGCTTGACCTGCCGCTGCCCGCCGGCATGTGGGGGATCGCCGGCCGGGCGAGCATTCCCTACGTGACCCGGATCAACCAGGTCATCCACGAGGCCGCCGCCGCCCGCGGCTTGCCGGTCGCCGAGGTGTCGGCCCATTTCCTGCCGCCCTGGGCCGGGAAGTTCGCCTCCGACCGCTTTCATCCCAGCGAGGACGGGTACCGCGACTGGGCACGCGCGCTGCTGGCCGCCATCCCGTCTGCCGCAAGCGCCGCCTGACCCAGAGCCCGGGCCCGGCGTGACGCGGGCATGGGACCGACGCGGGCATGGGAAGCTTGGTGGCCATGTCCACGGAATCCAGGTCCGCCAGCGAACGCGGGGACCTGCCGAGCATCGACCGGCTGCTCGCGCTGACCGACGGCGTGGTGGCGATCGCCATCACCCTGCTCGTGCTGCAGGTCAGGGTGCCGCCGCTGAGCGAGGTCACCAACCCGGAGTCGGCCGCCGAGCTCGCCGCGGCGCTGGGGCGCGACGCCAACCAGCTGACCAGCTACGTGATCTCGTTCTACGTCGTCGCGCAGTTCTGGCTGGTGCACCACCGGGTGTTCCAGCACCTGGCGGGCCAGCGGGAGGGCCTGGCGTGGCTGAACTTCGCCTTCCTGTTCACGATCTCGATCATGCCGTTCACCAGCACGCTGCTGGGTGACTACTCGAACAACCCGCTGGCGGTCGACATCTTCGCGCTGAACCTGCTGCTGGCCAGCGTGGCCACGCAGGTGACGTTCGAGCTGGGCCGGCGCCGCGGGCTGATGACCGCCGCGCCGCACGACGCGGCGCGGCGGGCGGTCCTGCTCCGCGGGACAGCTTCGGTGCTGGTCCTTGCCGCGTCCATGGGCCTGGCCTGGGTTAACGCCGGCAACGCCAAGTACGTCTGGCTGCTGCTTGCCCTGGTCCCCCGCGCGGTCAACCGCTGGATGCGGCACCACCCCGCGTAGGCTGCGTTCAGGAGCGGGCAGGAGGCGGCGATGACATACGAGCACATCCTGGTCGAGCGATCCGGCGAGTTCGCGACCGTGACGATGAACCGGCCACAGCGGCGCAATGCGCTGTCGCTCGGGCACATGCGCGAGCTGATCACGGCGTTCCGCGAGATCGGGAACAGCGACGCCCTGGGCATCGTGCTGGCCGGGAACGGACCGGTGTTCAGCGCCGGGCACGACTTCGCCGACGTCGCCGGCGCCGACCTGCCCGCGGTGCGCTCGCTGCTGCAGACCTGCACCGAGCTGATGGACCTCATCCAGCACGTGCCGCAGCCGGTCGTGGCGCGGGTGCACGGCCTGGCCACGGCGGCCGGGTGCCAGCTGGTCGCCACCGCCGACCTGGCCGTGGCCAGCGAGAACGCCGGCTTCGCCGCGCCCGGCGGCAAGGGCGGCTGGTTCTGCCACACGCCGATGGTGGCCGTCGCCCGGAACGTCGGCAGGAAGCGGGCCATGGAGATGGCCCTGTCCGGCGACGTGATCGACGCCAGGACCGCCCTGGACTGGGGCCTGGTCAACCGGGTCGTCCCGGCCGGCCAGCTCGACTCCGCAACGGCTGAGCTGCTCGAGCGGGTCACGCTCGGGTCGGCGGAGAGCAAGGCCATCGGCAAGCAGGCGCTCTACGCCCAGATCGACCTGGACCAGCCGAAGGCGTACGCCTACGCGGTCGAGGTGATGGCCGCGACCAGCCAGCTTCCGGACGCCCGCGAGGGCATGCACGCGTTCCTCGAGAAGCGGAAGCCGGTGTGGCGGCGCGGGCGGCTGTGACCGCCCTGCCCGGCCGCCGGAGCGCACGGGAGGACAGCACATGGCAGCGGCCGGGGCAGCCCGGGTCCTGTACGCGGTGGCCTGCGGCTGCCCGCCGGCCGGCGATCTCGGCGGCTTCGCCGGCTTCGCCCGGCAGCAGGGCTGGGACGTCTGCGTGATCGCCACGCCGGACGGCACGAAATTCCTGGACGCGGCCCGGCTCGCGGAGCAGACCGGGCACCCGGTGCGCAGCCAGTACAAGAACCCCGGCGAGCCGGACGTGCTGCCGCCGCCGGACGCGTTCGTGGTCGCCCCGGCCACCTTCAACACGGTCAACAAGTGGGCCGCGGGGATCAGTGACACGCTCGCGCTCGGCCTGCTGAACGAGGCCGTCGGGCTTGGCCTGCCGGCCGTCGCGGTGCCCTGGCCCAACGCGGCGCTGGCCCGCCACCCGGCGTTCCGGCGCAGCGTCGCCGCCCTGCGCGACTGGGGCGTGCGCGTGATCCTCGACCCCGCCCGGCTGCCCGGCGCGGCGCCCGGCCAGCCCGTCTTCCCCTGGGCGGAACTGCGCGCCGAGCTCGCCAGCCTGGCGTGAGCCGGCGGCCGGCGTTCACGTTCAGGGAAGCCGGGTCAGGGACCTGGCTCAGGCTGGGCCTCGCGCCGCGCGGTTCTGCTCCGGGGATGCCAGGCCCTGCATGACGTCGGCGAGCGCCTCGAGGGCAGGGAGAGCCTCGGTCAGCGCCGCCACCTGCCCGGCGGAAAGCTGCCGCAGGCACTGCGAGACGGCCGCCGCGCGGCGGGCCTTGATCTGCCGATCGGTCCGCTCCCCCGCGGCCGTGCTGACCACCGAGGCGCTGCGCAGGTCGGCCGGGTCCGGGATCCGGTCGATGAGCTCCATCGCGTGCAGCCTGCTGACCACCCGGGACAGCATCGTCGGGTTCAGCCGCTCGAGGTCACCGAGCTCGGACAGGCTCAGCGCCCCGCGCGCCACGATCAGCCCGAGCACCGAGGCCTGCGACGGGGTGAGGCCGGCCCCGGTCGAGGAAGAGTTGAGCTGCCGGGCGAGCTTGCTGATGACCCGGCGGAGGCGGATCGCGCCGTCGTCGTCCATGGCCTGGCCCTCCCGCGCCTTCCCGACGGCAGGCACCTTCCCACCATCAATAGTTGCCTGCCGGCAAGCAGTGTAGGGTGATTGCCTGGTGGCCGAACAAGTTGCACCTGCCGACTGCGGATATGAGCATGCCGCAGCCGGGCCGGCCCGCCGGCGGTACCTGGTCTTCGCCGTGGTGTCGCTGGCGCTCATGATGTCCTCGGTCGACCAGACCATTGTGGCCACGGCGCTGGGCGCGATTCAGCACGACCTGCACGCCCAGGTCAACTGGGGCAGCTGGACCATCACGATCTACGCGCTCGGCCAGGTGCTGGTCATGCCCCTGGCGGGGAAGCTGGGTGACCAGTACGGGCGCAAGGAAATCTTCCTCGGCGCGGCCGTGCTGTTCACCGGCGCCTCGCTGTGCTGCGGGTTCGCCAGCGACATCTACCTGCTGATCGTGCTGCGCGCGGTCCAGGCACTCGGCGGCGGGGCGTTCATGCCGTCGGCCACCGGGATCGTGTCGGAGATCTTCGGCACCGAGCGCGACCGGGCGGTCGGCCTGTTCTCCAGCATCTTCCCCGTCGGCGGCATCATCGGGCCGGTGCTGGGCGGCGTGTTCGTCACGTACTGGTCCTGGCGCGGGATCTTCCTGGTGAACGTGCCCATCGGGATCGTCCTGCTGGTCCTGGGCACCGCGTTGATCCCGGCCATCCCCCGGCGGCCCGACCGCCACCTCGACGTCCGCGGCGTCGCGCTGCTCGGCACCACCCTGCTCGCCGCGATGCTCGGCATCGCCTACCTCGGCGGCAGCCACAGCCAGGTGGCCAGCCCGGCGTTCCTGGGGCCGGAGTGCATCGCGGCCGTGGCCGGCGTCGCCTTCGTCCGGCACACGGCGCGGGCGCAGGCGCCGTTCATCTCGCTGCGGTTCCTGGCCGGCCGCGGCTTCGGCGTCATGAACCTGCTCAACTTCCTGTACGGCAGCGCCGTGCTCGGCTTCGGCCCGCTCGTGCCGCTGTACGCGCAGAACCGCTACGGCCTGGGGGCGCTCGCCGCCGGGACGCTGCTGACCGCCCGGGCGGCCGGGATGATCGCAATCGCCGGGCTCGCCGTCTGCCTGCTGCGGCGCACCGGGTACCGGTGGCCGATGGCCGCGGGCTTCACCCTGACCGCCCTCGGCATCCTCGCCACGGCCGCCAGCCCGCACGGGCTCTCCCCCTACGCGTGGCTGGCGCTGGCCACCGGGATCTGCGGCATTGGCATGGGCGTCTCGACCCCGTCGGCCAACAACGCCACGCTGCAGCTCGCGCCGGAGCACGCGGCGGCCGTCGCCGGGCTGCGCGGCATGTTCCGGCAGTCCGGGGCCATCACCGCGGTCTCGGTCACCGCGGCGATCGTGGCCCGCAGCTCCGACCCGGGCATCGCCCAGGCGCGCGTGTTCCTGGTGTTCGCCGCGCTCATGGCGGCCTCGCTGCCGCTGATGCTGCTGGTGCCGGAGCACCGCGGCCGCTGGTGACCCGGCGCGGCACCGGGCGGCAGCCATCCGGCTCCCACCGAAGCGTGCGCCTGCCGCGGCGTCCACCCGGATGGCCGCGCCCCCGCGGTGCAGCCATACGAGGGATCCGCCAGCAGTCACCCGCGCGGGCTGCCTGACCCGTACGGCATGCACCCTGGTAGACGCCTCATGCGGCGATGCGGAGCACCATCCGGCCATAGGGTTGACCCTGGGTTTGCGTCCGGCCGCGCCGGGCCCGGGGAGCAAAGCGGGGCTGGCCAGGACCGCCAGAAGGCATATCTTTGCGGTAATCAGCCACGCGGCCGGCGGCCCGTCACGAGGGGGGCGGATGTTCGCACGCCAGCATGCCCTGGACCACCCGGATCAGCCCGCCATCGTCATGGGCACGTCCGGTGCGACCGCCACCTTCGCCGAGTACGAGGCGCGCTGCAACCAGGTCGCCCACTTCCTGCGATCGGCGGGGCTGCGGCGGGGCGACCACATCGCGGTCTTCCTGGAGAACAGCATCCCCATGCTGGAGATCGAGGGGGGCGCCGAGCGGACCGGGCTGTACTACACCCTGATCAACAGCTACCTGGCGCCCGACGAGGTCGCCTACATCGTCGCCAACTCGGAGGCGCGGCTGCTGTTCAGCTCGCCCGCCAAGCGGGAGGTGGCCGGGCTCGCCGCGGCCAGGTGCCCGCGGCTCGAGCGCAGGCTGATGACCGGCCCGGGCACCCCGCCCGCCGGGTGGGAGTCCTACGACGCCGCCGTGGCCGGCTGCCCGGGCGACCCCGTCGCCGGCGAGTCGCTCGGGGCGGCCATGCTCTACTCCTCCGGCACCACCGGCCAGCCCAAGGGCGTGCTGCGCGACCTGCCGACGGTCGCCCCGAGCGAGCCGCTTCCGGTGATGCTGTTCGTCCGGGGCATGTTCGGGTTCCGGGACGGCATGACCTACCTCAACCCCGCGCCGCTGTACCACTCGGCGCCGCAGGCCAGCGTCGCCGCGTCGCTGCGGATGGGATCCACGACGATCGTCATGGAGCATTTCGACGCCGAGCAGTGGCTGGCGCTGGTGGAGCGGCACCGGGTGACGCACTGCCAGATGGTGCCGGTCATGTTCCACCGCCTGCTGCGGCTGCCCGAGGACGTCCGGGCCGGCTACGACACCTCCTCGCTGGAGTGCATCGTGCACGCCGCCGCGCCCTGCCCGGTCCACGTCAAGCGGGCGGTGATCGACTGGCTTGGCCCGATCATCACCGAGTACTACGGCGCCACGGAGGCGAACGGCTTCACGTTCTGCGACTCCGCCCAGTGGCTCGCGCACCCGGGCACCGTGGGCAAGCCGATCCTCGGGGAGCTGCTCGTCCTTGACGATGACGGGAAGGAGCGCCCGGCCGGCGCCGACGGGACCATCTGGTTCCGGGGGGCGACGGCGTTCCAGTACTTCCGGGACCCGGTCAAGACCGCCGAGGGCCGCAGCAGCGACGGGACCATGAGCACGGTCGGGGACGTCGGGCACGTGGACGGCGAGGGGTACCTCTACCTCACCGACCGGAAGACCTACATGATCATCTCCGGCGGGGTCAACATCTACCCCCAGGAGACGGAGAACCTGCTGTCCGGTCACCCGGCGGTCCTCGACGTCGCCGTCATCGGCGTGCCCAACGAGGACCTGGGCGAGGAGGTCAAGGCCGTGGTGCAGCTGGTGGACCCGGCGCAGGCCGGGCCGGAGCTCGCCCAGGAGCTGATCGCCTACTGCCGGGACCGGCTCACCCATTTCAAGTGCCCGCGAACCATTGACTTCACCGGCGAGCTGCCCCGCTCGGCGACCGGCAAGCTGTACAAGCGCCTGCTCAGGGACGCGTACTGGCAGGGCCACCAGACGTCTATCGTCTAGGCGTAACTGGATAGGCCTACCGGGATTTTGTACTTCCGGGTGTGCGCCGGGTATTCGGCCGCGGGCCAGGCTCCTCCCCCAGCATGTTCAGCTGCACCGGCTTGCCGGTCAGCTCCTCCAGCTCAGCGCGAAGCCGGTGGGCCTCCGCACCGCCATGGCCGGACACCACGCCTGGCCGGGCGGCGCGGATATCAACCCGGACCTGGTCCATGTCCCCGCCGACCGCCACCGCGGATACCCCGGCCGCCGGTCCTATCCGCCGGCGTATCACCTCACCGATCTCCTCGATGCGCAGCGCCTGGACCGTCAGGATCTCCGAGCCGGCGGCGACCTCGGCCTCCTCGGCCCCGGCCATCTCGATGTGGTCGGCCAGCAGCCGGTTCGCCATGTCCCGCCGGCCCGGCTCACCCGCCGCCGCATATGCCCGGGCCGCCTCGTCGGTCAGCTCCAGGTCCACATGCGGATTCAGGTACACCCGCAACGCCACCGGCGGCCGGCCCGGATCACGCCCGGCGATGACCATGCGGCGGGCGACGGTGTACTTCTCCCCGGTCTCGGCCATCCGGGCCCGGACCTGCTTCTTGAACGCGCTGTCGTCAGTCACGCCATGTCCCTCGCGGCGACCCTGCCCCGCGCCCTGATCGCCTGGCTCAGCGGTGACTGCTCTCTCCCAGCTAGCGCGAGCCGGCGGCCCTTGTCCTCACCGCCACCGCGGGCGCGGGCCACGGCAGCTCGGAGTGCGGCAGGCGCTCCTGCCAGCACACACGCTACCCGGCATCCTGGCCGCTCTTCCCCTGCCGGACAGTGGCGTCCGGTGCGCCGCCAGCGCCGCTGCCTGGGGGGTCCCCGAACAGCACCGGCCCGTGTCCGCTGTCCGCATAGCCGAGATGTACGGCCCTGTCCGCGCCGAGGATCGCGGCGCTTGCCCGCAGCTCGTCCAGCCG
>JASHPR010000675.1 GCA_030038015.1 Streptosporangiaceae bacterium | reverse complement strand
CGCGGCGCCCGCCGTGTGGCGGGTGACGCCGGGCAGCGTCAGCGGCACAGCCAGCGTGGACGTCGGCAACGCGGGGACCGTGCTGCGCTTCGTCCCCCCGGTGGCCGCGCTGGCCCGGGCGGACGTCGAGTTCCGTGGCGATGCCCGCGCCGAGCAGCGGCCGGCCGGGCCGCTGCTCGGCGCCCTCCGCGCGCTTGGTGCCGTGATCGACGACGGCGGCCGCGGCGGCATCCCGTTCACCGTCCGCGGCCGGGGCGGCATCGCCGGCGGCAGCGTGACCCTGGACGCCTCGGGCTCGTCGCAGCTTGTGTCCGGCCTGCTGCTGGCGGCGCCGCGCTACGACAAGGGCGCCGAGGTGCGCCACGAGGGCCCGCGGGTGCCCTCGGCCCCGCACATCGCGATGACGGTGCAGATGCTGCGGGACGCCGGGGCGCACGTCGAGGCGCGGACCACCCGCCGCGGGTCGCCGGTTCCCGATCTCTGGCAGGTGCACCCCGGCGGGCTGCGGCCCGCCGCGGTCACGGTGGAACCCGACCTCTCCAACGCGGCGCCGTTCCTCGCGGCGGCCCTGGTGACCGGAGGGTCGGTCACCATCTCCGGCTGGCCGGAGCGGACCCTGCAGCCCGCGGGCCCGATCCTGGACCTCCTCACCCGCATGGGCGGCGACTGCTCGATGACCCCCCAGGGAATGCAGGTGACCGGCACGGGCACGGTCCACGGCATCACCGCGGACCTGCGCGACGTCAGCGAGATCGTCCCGGTGCTCACCGCGCTGGCCGCCCTGGCCGACTCGCCGTCGGTCTTCACCGGCATCGGGCACATGCGCAGGCACGAGAGCGACCGCCTGGCCGCGCTGGCCGCTGAGATCGGCGCGCTCGGCGGGGACGTGGCCGACCGTGACGACGGCCTGGAGATCCGGCCCCGGCCGCTGCGGGCGGACGGGGCGGTCTTCGCCAGCCACGACGACCACCGGCTGGTGATGGCCGCGGCGGTGCTCGGCCTTGCCATGCCGGGCGGCCTGCGGGTGAGCAACGCGGCGACCGTCGGCAAGACCTTCCCGTCGTTCACCCGGATGTGGTCTGCCCTGCCGGAGCGGTCGCCCTGAGCCGGCCGGGCAGGCGCGCCGACCTCGACGAAGACGACGTGCGGGTGCGCCCGGGCCGGGGCTCGCGCCCGCGCACCCGGCGCCGGCCCGCTCACCAGGACGCGGCCGAGGCGTTCGTGACCGCCGTTGACCGCGGCAGGTACACCTGCGTCCTCGCCGGGCCCGGCGCGGGCGGCCGGCAGGTCACGGCGATCAAGGCCCGTGAGCTCGTCCGCGGGAGCGTCGTGGTCGGGGACGTCGTCAGCCTGGCCGGCAACGTGTCCGGTGACCCGGGGACGCTTGCCCGCATCGTCAGGGTCGCGCCCCGGACGTCGGTGCTGCGCCGCTCGGCCGATGACACCGACCCGGTCGAGCGGGTCATCGTGGCGAACGCCGAGCAGCTGGGGATCGTCTGCGCGCTGGCGGACCCGCCGCCGCGGCCGCGCCTGATCGACCGCTTCCTCGTCGCCGGCTACGACGCCGGGCTCGACCCGCTGCTGATCCTGACCAAGGCCGACCTCGCCTCCCCCGACGGTATCCTCGCGACCTACGCGCCGCTCGGCATCCGCTACCTGGTCAGCGGGAGGCCGCTCAGCGAAGCCGTGCTCGGCGAGCTCCGTGCGGCGCTGGCCGGGCGGGTCAGCGTTCTTGTCGGCCATTCCGGCGTGGGCAAGTCCACCCTGGTCAATGCGCTGATCCCGGACGCCGGACGGGCCGTGGGCACGGTGAGCCCGGTCACCGGGCGCGGCCGCCACACGTCGTCCTCCGTGGTCGCGCTGCCGCTCCCCGGCGGCGGGTGGATCATCGACACGCCCGGGCTGCGCAGCTTCGGCCTGGGGCACATCTCAGCGGATCGCGTCGTGCAGGCATTCCCCGACCTGGCCGAGGGCCTCGCGAACTGCCCGCCGGGCTGCACTCACCTGGGCGAGGACTGCGCGCTCGGCTCCTGGGTGAGCGAGCACGACGGCGCCGGCGCGCTGGCGGCGCGCCTGGACTCGCTGCGGCGCCTGCTGCGCAGCCGGGAGGGGCGTGAGGACGGGGACTGACCGCGCCGTCACCACGCGTACGCCTCGGGCGCGGCACCGCCCGGGCCGGGGAAGATCTTGTCCAGCCGGGCGAGCGCGTCGCCGTCGAGCTCGATCTCCAGCGCGCGCAGCGCCCCGTCGAGCTGTCCGGCGCTGCTCGGCCCCACGATCGGCGCGGTGACGGCGGGCTGGTGCAGCAGCCACGCCAGGCCCACGAGCGCAGGCTCCTTGCCGATCTCGGCGCAGAAGGCCTCATAGGCCTCCACCTGCGCCCGCATGCCGGCCAGGGTATCCGCGGCCCGCCCGCCGCCGCTGCGGCCCGCCCCGGGCTGCTTCCGCAGGATCCCGCCCAGCAGGCCGCCGTGCAGCGGGCTCCAGGGCAGCACGCCCAGGCCGTAGCCCTGGCACGCGGGCAGCACCTCGAGTTCGACGGCACGCGCCGCGAGGTTGTACAGGGACTGCTCGCTGACCAGCCCGAACGCTCCGAGGCGGCGGGCGGTCTCCTGCGCCCGGGCGATGTGCCAGCCCGCGAAGTTGGACGAGCCCACGTAGATGACCTTGCCCTGGCCGCGCAGGACGGTCATCGCCTCCCAGATCTCCTCCCACGGCGCGTTCCTGTCCACATGGTGCATCTGGTACAGGTCGATGTGATCGGTGCGGAGCCGGCGCAGCGAGTCGTCGCAGGACCGCCGGATGTTCAGCGCGGAGAGGTAGCTGTCGTTCGGCCACTCCCCCTTGCCCCCGTACAGCTTCGTGGCCAGGACGACCTTGTCCCTCCGGCCCGCCCCGGCGGTGAGCCAGTCGCCGATGATCTGCTCGGTCACGCCCTCGGCCCGCGGCCGGCCATAGGTGTTGGCCGTGTCGAAGAAGTTGATGCCACGGTCGAGCGCGCGGTCCATGATCTGGTGTGCGTCCGCCGCGCCGGTGAACCAGCCGAAGTTCATCGTCCCCAGGCAGAGCCTGCTGACCGAGACACCGCTGCGCCCAAGATGCGTGTAGTCCATGGCGGACACGCTACGGCCGCCGGGCGGCACGCCCGCACCGGGGACGCCGGCCCCGGCCATGGCCCTGGGATGCCGGCAGGCGGTACCGTTGCCCGCGATGGCGGGATATGACGACGACCTGCGCTTCGCCCACGTCCTGGCGGACGCGGCGGATGACATCACCATGCGCCGGTTCCGGGCGCTGGACCTGCGGGTAGAGTCCAAGCCCGACCTGACCCCGGTCACCGACGCCGACCTGGCCACCGAGGAGTCGCTGCGGCACCTGCTGAGCCGGGCCAGGCCGCGCGACGCGGTGCTTGGGGAGGAATCCGGCAAGACCGGCGTGGGGAAGCGGTGCTGGGTCATCGACCCGATCGACGGCACCAAGAACTTTGTCCGCGGCGTGCCGGTCTGGGCGACGCTGGTCGGGCTGATGGTGAGCGGTGACGTGGTGGTCGGCGTGGCCTCGGCGCCGGCACTCGGGCGCCGGTGGTGGGCGGGGCGCGACGGCGGCGCCTGGACCGGGCGCAGCCTGACCAAGGCGTCCCCGTGCCGGGTCTCGGACGTGGCCCGCCTGCAGGACGCCTCGCTGTCCTACTCGAGCCTGTCCGGCTGGGACGGCAGGCTCGACGGGTTCCTCAGCCTGGCCCGCTCGGTCTGGCGGACCCGCGCGTACGGCGACTTCTGGTCGCACGTGCTGGTCGCCGAGGGCGCGGTCGACGTGTCCGCCGAGCCGGAGGTCTCGCTCTGGGACCTCGCCGCGCTGCAGGTCATCGTCGAGGAGGCGGGCGGCACGTTCACCGACCTGACCGGCAAGCCCACGCCGGACGGCGGCAGCGTGGTCTGCACGAACGGCCGGCTGCACAGCGAGGTGCTTGACCTGCTGAAAGAGCGCTGACAGCCGCTAAGGGTATTGCCCTGGCCGCGCATATCACGGATGCTGGTCAGATAGCTGTCACAAGTGCACAAGCAGGAGGGAGCGAGCGGCCATGCACGTACGCGATGGGATGACCGATGTGGTCCTCACCCTCGGCCCCGCGCACACCCTGCGTGAGGCCTCGCGCCAGATGTCAGCGCGGCGCGTGGGGGCAGCAGTGGTGACCGACTCCGAGCACGCCGGGATCGGGATTCTGACCGAGCGTGACATCCTGGACTCGGTCGGCGCCGGGCAGGACCCGGACGCCGAGCTCGTGGCGGACCACCGGACCAGCGACGTCGTGTTCGCCTCGCCCGGCTGGACGCTGGATCGCGCCGCGGAGGCGATGGTGCGCGGCAACTTCCGCCACCTCGTGGTCATCGAGGACTTCGAGGTCGTCGGGCTGCTGTCGATGCGCGACATCGTCCGTTGCTGGTCGGGCGCCACGACGGCCGCCGCAGCGGGCGTCCGTGTCCCCGCCAGAGGCTGACCAGCGCGGCGCCCCCCGAACGAGTCGCGAGCCACACCCGCGTCGCCGGCGCGGCTGCCGGGCCCCCCGCAACGATCACTGCCGCGCGCCGGCTCCGGGGCTTTTTTCGTGAACGTTACGTATACGAGGCTTTTGTGGCATGGCGCCCCTCCTGGTGCGCCCGTGCAGGGCCGCAGAGCGCCCCCGGCGGAGCGTCCCTTCCCGGCCCATAGATCGCGCGGCACCGGGGAGGATGAACCGGTGGACACCGAGGCGTTCCTCACCGCGGCCAGCGAGCTGCTCGCCGTGCCGTCGACCGCTGACCGGCCGGCCGAGCTGCACCGGGCGCTCGGCCTGGTGCTCGACTTCGCCGGGCCCGGCTTCACGGTGGAGCGCTTCGAGTCCGGCGGCAAGCCGAGCGCGCTGGTCTACCCGGGCGCCCGGCGGCAGGACTTCCGGATCATCCTGAACGCCCACCTCGACGTCGTGCCCGCGCCTCCCGAGCAGTTCCGGCCGCGCCGCGAGGGTGGCCGGCTGTACGCGAGGGGCGCCCAGGACATGAAGGTCTCGGCGCTCGCCGAGGCGCAGGTCTTCCGTGAGCTGGCCGCCGGGCTGCCCTACCCGGCCGCGCTGCAGCTGGTCACCGACGAGGAGGTCGGCGGGCGGGACGGCACGAGGTACCAGCTCGAGCAGGGGGTCACGGCGGAGTTCGTCGTCATCGGCGAGCAGAGCGGGCTGCGGATCGTGACCGACTCCAAGGGCATGGTCACCGCCGACCTGCGGGCGGCTGGCCGCAGCGCTCACGGCGCGTATCCCTGGCTGGGCGACAACGCCCTGCTCAAGCTGCATCGCAGCGTGGCCAATGTGCTGGCCGCCTATCCCGTGGCCACCGAGGAGGCGTGGCGCACCACGGTCAACGTCGCCAGGATCGAGACCCCCAACCTTGCCCGCAACCAGATCCCGGACCTGGCCGAGGCCTGGCTGGACATCCGCTACCCACCCGAGGACGCCGACCTGAACGGCAGGACCGCGGCGGAGATCACCGAGTACCTGGCGGGCTTCTGCGAGCCGGGCGTGACCCCGGTCGTCCGCCACGCAGACCCGCCGCACCACGCCGACGCCGGCCGGCCCGAGGTGCGGGCGCTGCAGCAGGCGGTGCGGGACCAGGGCTACCGCCCCGATTTCCTGCGCAAGCACGGCGCAGCCGACGGGCGGTTCTACTACCAGCGGGGAATCGATGCGATCATCTTCGGCATCGGCGGCGGCGGCCAGCACGGGCCGGACGAGTATGCCGACATCGCCACGATCGAGCCTTACTGCCGCGCCCTGACCGCGTTCCTGCGCGGGTGCGGCCCCGGCCCGGAGCGGCCCTGGCCGCAGCGCGGCGGGCCCTGAGATGATGAGCGGCGTGACCGAGACCGGGCCGGCGGAAACCGCAGTGACCCGCGACCCGCAGCGGCCGGGTCGGCTGCTGCGTGCCGAGCACGACGCGCTGCTGCCGATCCTGCAGGCGACACCGGAGGACGGCTTCGGCCTTCCCACCGCGTGCCCCGGATGGTCGGTGCGGGACGTCCTCGCGCACTGCGGCGCCGCCCTGACCCGGGTGGTGACCGGCCGGCTGCACGCGTTCACGCCCGAGCTCAACGAGATCGACGTGGCGGAGCGGCGCGAATGGCCGCTCGGCGACGTGCTGTCTGAGCTGGAACGCGGTTACCTGGCGGCCGGGCCCGTGATCGGCGCTGCGGGCGGCAGGCTCGACCCCATCGCGCTCGGCGAATGGATGCATGGCGGCGACGTGCGGGCCGCGCTCGGCGAGCCGCTGGCCTACGAAAGCGCCGGGTTCGGCGACGCGTGCGCCCTGCTCGGTGACCGGGCCCGCCGCCGGCCGGTCCCGTTGGTCGAGGTCCGCCTGCCCGCGGCAGCGTTGACGCTCGGCGTCGCGGTGCCGGGGCGTCCGCCGGCCGTGCTCGTGGCCGGCAACGGCACGCTGATGAGGCTGTTCGCCGGGCGGCCCGCCGACCCGGCCGACTACCAGCTTTCCGGGGCCAGACCCGAAGAGCTCGTCATTTTCTGAGCGGATCGTCTCATCTTCGGGGCGGAGAAGATTGACGCGATAGCGTGAGCGGCGACCATCCCGGCCGGGCTGAAGCTGAACGGCCAGGGAGTGCGGGCACTCCGCAGCACCGCGATCCGCCCGTCAGGCCCCAGGGGAAGGGTGTCAGGGCCGGGGGCCCGCACCCCTGCTCACCGTCCGCTCATTTGGCCAGCTAGCGGGCCGGCTGTCAGGATGGCCTGTAAGCAGCAATCGGGAGGGTGCCGTGAAGGGCGGGATAGCTATCGCGATAGCGGTGCCCCTCGCAATGCTGGCCGGCACCGCGTTCATGCTCTGGTGGCGCCGGAATCAGAACGAGTACGCGCCGCCAAGGCCGGTCCTCGGGACCACCAGCCCGCCACAAAGCCTGGACAATGTGCCGTCGTCGGCCAGCACCTCGGGCAACCCCGCACCGGCACAGCAGGGGCTTGGCGCGCTGCCCACGATCCAGCGGGCGTCGCCGCCCGACCGCCGGGCCGCGCGGAAGCGCGGGCTGCTCCCCCCCGAAGCGGTGATCACCTTTGCCGAGGAGCGCAAGGCCGCGGCGATCGACGAGGTCTTCGCCGCCCTGGAGCGCGAGCTCGTCGGCCTGGTGCCGGTGAAGAAGCAGGTCGAGGAGATCGGCTCGCTGCTGCTGGTGGACCGGGCGCGGCAGCGGTTCGGCCTCATGGCTCCCCGGCCCAACCTGCACATGTGCTTCACCGGCGCCCCAGGCACCGGCAAGACCACCGTCGGGCTGCTCATGGCCAGCCTGCTCCACCAGCTTGGCTATCTGGAACAGGGCCACCTGGTGCACGCGATGCGCAACGACCTGGTCGGCGAGTACATCGGGCAGACCGCGCCGAAGACCAGGCGGGTCATTGACCGCGCGATGGGCGGGGTGCTGTTCATCGACGAGGCGTCGGCCCTCTACCAGCCCGACAACAACAAGGACTTTGGCCTGGAGGCCATCGAGATCCTGCTCCAGGTCATGGAGAACGAGCGCGACAAGTTCGTGGTGATCCTCGCGGGCTACAAGGACCGGATGGACGTGTTCTTCGAGTCCAACCCCGGCATGCGGTCCCGCGTCGCCCACCACCTCGATTTCGCCGACTACGACGTGGATGAGCTGATAGCGATCGGGCGCGTGATGCTGGAACGGTCGAACTATTACCTGTCGGAGGAAGCAGAAGCGGCATTCCGCGAGTACCTCATCCACCGGATGAGCCAGCCGCTGTTCGCCAACGCCCGCAGCGTCCGCAACGAGCTCGAGCGTGCCAGGCTCCGGCACGCCCACCGGCTGGCCGCCGACCAGCACCGCAGCTGGGGCCGTGACGATCTCATGCGCATCGAGGCGGCGGACATCCTTTCCCGCCGCGCCGTGGCCGTGCCGGCCGGCGACTGAAGCCCGGGTCGCTGCCGGATCGTCACAGGATGGCGCGCTGTTTTGACGGCAGCGACGCGTGTCGCCCGTCGCCCAGCCCCGGGCGTACGACTATGGCAGAAAGACCAGCGCCTGGCCGTTGAGCTTTGCGAGGCGCGCGACCACGCCGGTAAAGCTCCCCGTGGGGAAGGCGAAGGCAACCACATGGTCTTTGCCGACGCAATAGAGGCGGCCGCCGGGCCCGAACCGCAATCCACGCGGCCTGGCGAACCCCACCGCGGGGTCCGGAGCAAACACGCGGATGAGCCGCCCCGTGGAAGGGCCGTATTCCCGGATGCTCGCCTTCGCGTGCGGGGAACCGTAGGGCCACTCGCTGGCGACCATGATGTTCCCGCTGGGAGCCACGGTGAGATCGAGAGGGCTCAGTTCGGGGTCGTCGACGAGGCGGGGCGTGCGCAGCGCTCCCCCTTGGTCGAACACGGCGATCGTGTTCTCTCCCGCGCCGGAGGGACCTACGCCGGAGGCCAGATAGAGCTCACCGCCGGGTCCGAAGCCAAACCCCCGCGGGAACGGGACGATCCCGTCGGGAAGCAGGCGTTCTCCTTCGTGGTCCAGACCAGCAGGCAGGGCGAGGATCGTCCGGCGCCGCCGCAGCCCGACGTAGTAGCGGCCGTCGGGCCCGAACGTCCCCCCGCCTGGGTCGAGCCCGTCGATCCGTCCCGAATCGAGCGCGACCGTTCCGTGCCGGTCGAGCGCCAGTACCCGATCGTCGCCGCTGTTGAGGTACACCAGCTCGCCGGACGGGTCGAGGCTGAGACCGCGTGGGTCGGTTATCCGGCGATCCTGGCTGAACGGCCCGGTCAGCGCACCGTCAGCGGCGAAACTGAGGATCGCGCCGTAGCCGTCACCGTTCGCTCCGCTGGCGCTGGTGACCAGGATCCGGGTCATGACCGGGCCTCGCAGGCGGTTCCCCGTGCGCCGGAGGCGAGATGGCCGTGGACTGACGGCATTGCGGCTGGCCCTTCGCCGGGTGCGGCAGCGACCCGTTCCGCCGGCC
>JASHPR010000674.1 GCA_030038015.1 Streptosporangiaceae bacterium | reverse complement strand
GCCACGGACGGCGAGGCCCTGGTGCCCCGCCTGATCGAGGCCGCCGGGGTGCGGGTCCGCAGCGTGCACGTGCACCGCCCCACCCTCGATGACGTGTTCCTGCACTACACCGGGCGCGAGATCCGGGAGGAGCATGCCGAGCGCGTGGTGCCGGCGCGGGCCCGCGCGCGGATGGCACGGCGGCGTTAGGAGGCGATGATGACTGCCCAAACCCTGGAGCTGCCGGGCGGGCCGCAGGCTGATGAGCCTGAGAGCCTCTCCGAGGAGCTGCGCACGGTGGGCATGGTGTGGGAACGGGAGGGGATCCGGTTCTTCCGCACCCGGGCCCGGATCCTGTCCAGCTTTATCCAGCCGATCCTGTTCCTGTTCGTCCTCGGCTACGGGATGAGCTCGCTGGTGGGCACCACGGCCGGGTTTGACTTCAAGAAGTTCCTGTTCCCCGGGATCGTGGCCATGACGGTGATGTCGACGGCGCTCTCCTCCGCCATCTCGATCGTGTGGGACCGGGAGTTCGGGTTCCTGCGCGAGATGCTGGTCGCGCCGGTCAGCCGGACCTCGCTGGTGATGGGCAAGACCCTGGGCGGGGCCAGCATCGCCACCGTCCAGGGCACCATCATGCTGGTCCTCGCCCCGCTGATCGGCGTGCACCTCACCCCGCTGCTGGTGGTGGAGGTGATCGGGCTCGAGATGCTCATGGCCGTGTCGCTGACCGCGTTCGGCGTGTTCGTGGCCAGCCACATCCAGCGGATGGAAGGGTTCTCGGTGGTCATGCAGCTGCTGCTGTTCCCGATGCTGTTCCTGTCCGGTGCCCTGTTCCCGCTCAGCGGCCTGCCCGGCTGGCTGACCGTCCTCACCCGCGTCAACCCCCTCACCTACGCCGTCGCGCCGCTGCGCCATCTCGTCTTCGCCGCCCAGCACATGCCGCCGGCCGCGGCGGCGAAGTTCTCCAGCACCATCACCCTGTTCGGGCACGCCCTGTCCGACGCCGCATGCATCGGCATCACCTGCGGCTTCGCCGTGCTGTTCGTAGCCCTGGCCGTCGGCGGATTCGGCAAGCCCGACTGAGCGCCCGGGGGCATCATGTGAGGCGCCAGACAGCGAGGAGCGTTCGATGGTGAGACCGGGCACCGCCGCCGCGCAGGCGGGAGGCGGAACCGCGACCGCGCCCGAAGGCGGCCTGGGGATGATCGTGGTGATGACCGGGGTGCTGATCACCGCGGTGGACACCACCATCGTCGTGCTGGCCCTGCCGGAGATCGAGCGGGACCTGCATGTCGCGCTCGCGTCGGTGATCTGGGTGATCATCGGCTACCTGCTGGTCATCACGGTGCTGGCGACCCAGGTGGGCCGGCTGGGCGACATGTTCGGCCGGGTGCGCATGTACGAGGCCGGCTTCCTGGTCTTCGTGCTGGGCTCGCTCGCCTGCGCGCTGGCCTGGAACGACGTCTCGATCATCGGGTTCCGGATCCTGCAGGGCATCGGCGGGGCGTTCGTCACTGCCAACAGCGGCGCGGTGATCTCCGACCTGTACCGTCCGGAGCACCGCGGCCGTGCCTACGGGTACAACTCGATCGGGTTCAGCATGGGCGCGGTCCTGGGGATCGTGCTCGGCGGCGCGATCGTCACCTACGTGTCGTGGCGGTGGATCTTCTGGATCAACGTCCCGATCGGCATCGCGGCGGTGGTCCTGGCCACCAGGGTGCTGCGGGACCGGGGCGAGCGGGCCCGGCGGCACATCGATGTGGTGGGCATGGTCTCCCTGGGGCTGGGCCTGTTCGGGGTGCTGTGGGCGATGACCAAGCTGGCCACCTCCGCGCTGGACGCCTCCATCGTCGGCTACCTGGCCGGCGGGGTGGTGCTCCTCGCCGTGTTCGTGGTGGCCGAGCAGCGCCAGAGCGAGCCCATGCTCGACCTGTCCCTGCTCAAGATCCCCACCATGGCGCCGTCCCTGCTGGCCGCCCTGTTCCAGGGGCTCGCCAACTTCGCCGTGCTGTTCCTGGTCATCATGTACCTGCAGGGACCCCGGGGGCTGTCCCCGCTGCACGCCTCACTGCTGCTGGTCCCCGGGTACGTCGTCGGGTCGGCGATCGGGCCGTTCGCCGGCCGCCTGGCCGACCGGGTCGGCGCCGTGATCCCGGCCACGGCCGGCCTGGCCGTCCAGGTCGTCGCCCTGCTCATCTACGCCCAGCTGTCCCTGTCCAGCGGGCTGTGGCTGGTCGTGGCGGGCAGCGTGGTCAACGGCACCGGCGCCAGCGCGTTCTTCCCCGCCAACAACTCGGCGGTCATGAAGGCCTCCCCGCCCACCCTGCTGGGGATCTCCTCCGGCATGCTGCGCACGTTCGCCAACATCGGGATGGTCTTCTCCTTCGCGGTCGCGATCCTGACCGCCTCCCGCTCGATCAGCCGGGCCCTCGCCTTCGCCATCTTCGTCGGCACGACCAGCCTGCACGGCCATCTCGCCGCGGCGTTCACCACCGGCCTGCACGCCGCCTTCTACACCCTCACCAGCTTCATGGTGATCGCGGCGCTGCTGTCCGCGTTGCGCGGACGGCCGGCGCGCGGACGCTCAGCAGCCGGCCGGTGACACAGCCCGGCAGGACCGGCCGCCGGGCGTCTCACCCGATGTCGCGGCGGCGCAGGCCGAGGAGCCCGGCCGCGGCCAGCACCACCGCTACGGCCGACAGCCAGGCCAGCGGCGCTGCGCTGACCGTGCCGCCGGGGAGCTTGGGCACGTGGGTGAACGGGGAGATGTCCTGGACCCACTGGGCGAGCTGCAGCGTCGGCCCGAACAGCGCCAGCAGGGCCGCCACGCCCAGCGCCGTCCAGCTCGCGGCCTCGCAGTACCCGGGCAGCAGCCCGAACAGCGCCATCGCGACCCCAGCCATCACGAGCACGGCGGGCAGCTGCGCGAACGCGGCGCCGAGCAGGCGCGGGATGGCGGCGCCGGTGTCCCCGGCACGCGCCCCGGACGCCAGGCCAGCCCCGAGCCCGGCCATGCCGAGCACGACCGCCGAGCCGAGCGCGGCGACGATCAGCTGGCCGCCGGCCCAGGTCACCCGGCGTGTGGCGGTGGCCAGCAGGGGTTCGGCGCGATCTGCCGTCTCATCCGCCCGCAGCCGCAGCACCACGGAGACCGCGTAGCCAGCCGCGACGAGCCCGAGGACGGTCATCATCGCCGCGAGGAAGGCGTTGGTGACGCCCGGCTGCCCGCCGAGCCGGGCAATCGCCTTCCGCACCACCACGCCGCTGCCCAGGAACGAGCCGATATTGCCCGCGATCGTTCCGAACGCGGCGGCGTACGCCGCCGCGCCGACGGCCCAGCCGATCAGGCCCGCGCGCTGCTGCCGCCAGGCAAGGGCGAGCGGGTCGCGCAGCAGCCGGCTGGCGTTAGCCGGCCCGGGCCGGGACGGGACCAGGCCGGCGTCGAGGTCGCGCCTCGTGGCCATGATGGCGGCGGCGGCCGCGACGGCCACGGTGGCTGCCAGCGGAAGAGCTAGCACCAGCCACCGGTCGCCCGCGTACGGCCGGACCTCCGAGGCCCAGCCCAGCGGGCTCAGCCAGAGCACCCACCGCAGGCTGCCGCGGGTGCCCGCCGCCGCGCCGATCGACATCAGCAGGTAGGCCGCGACGAGCGCGCCGATGCCGGCCCCCCTGGCTCCCCGGGCGCTGCCGGAAAGCTGCGCCGCCACGGCGGCGACCGCGCCGGACAGCAGCCCGGTGGACCCGATCGCGAGCGCGAGCGTGGCCGAGCCGGCGGCCGGGTAGCCGATGACCGCCTGGCCGGCGGTGATCAGCAGCACCGCCGCAGCGTTGGCGGCCGCGGCGAGCAGCAGGCCTGCGGCCAGCGACGCGTTCCTGCCGACCGCTGTCGAGCCGACGAGTTCCAGGCGCCCGGCCTCCTCGTCCGCCCTGGTGTGCCTGATCACGATGAAGATGCTCATCAGGCTGGCCAGCACGGCACAGGTCGCGCCGACCTTGTAGGCGGTGAGCGCACCCAGCGACGTGCCGTACACCGGGCCGGCCAGCGCCAGCGTCGCCGGGTCGTGGGCGACGCCCGCGTAGACCGCCGCACGCGACGCCGGGGTCTTGTACAGGCCCTTGAAGCTGTAGCCGGTGCTGACCACGAGGATCGTGAGCACGTATACCCAGACCGCGAGCATGATGCGGTCCCGGCGCATCCCCAGCCGGGTGAGGGCTCCCGCCCCGGTCAGCGGCCCCGATCCGGCGCGGACGCCCGGCCCGGTCCCGCGGCTTGCGAGCGCACCCGCCGGCCCGCTCATCTCCCTCATGCCCGGACTTCCTGCTGGTCGCCGCTCGCCGGCGGCGTCACGGCGTAGTGCCGCAGGAACAGCTCCTCCAGCGTGGGCGGCTGGCTGACCAGGCTCAGCACCCCCGCGTCGGCCAGGTGCCGCAGCACCTCGCCGAGCTTGTCGGTGTCCACCTCGCACCGCACCCGCGCGCCCGGCCCGGCCGTGCCCGACGGGGCGAAGTCCTGCACGTCGAGGTCGTGCACGCTGGCCAGCTCGTCAAGCCCGGCAGGCCGACGGGCCAGGTCGGCGGTGATCGAGGTGCGGGTCAGGTGGCGCAGCCCGGCCAGGGTGCCGGATTCCACGGTGCGGCCCGCCCTGATGATCGTGACCCGCTCGCAGAGCGCTTCCACCTCGGACAGGATGTGGCTGGACAGCAGGACGGTCCGGCCGTCGTGGGACTCCTCCTCGATGCAGCGGCGGAACACCGCCTCCATCAGCGGGTCCAGGCCCGCGCTGGGCTCGTCGAGGATCAGCAGCTCCGCATCGGAGGCGAGCGCCGAGATGAGCGCCACCTTCTGGCGGTTGCCCTTGGAGTACTCGCGCGCCTTCTTGGTGGGGTCGAGGTCGAAGCGCTCCAGCAGGCCGGCCAGCCGCCTGGCGTTGATCCCGCCCCGCAGCCTGCCGAGCAGGTCGATGATCTCCCCCCCGGTGAAGTTCGGCCACAGCGTCACGTCCCCGGGCACGTAGGCGAGCCTGCGGTGCAGCGCGGTGGCCTCGTGCCAGGGATCGCCGCCGAGCAGCCGGACGGTGCCGCCGTCGGCGCGCAGCAGCCCGAGCAGGATCCTGATCGTCGTGGTCTTGCCCGCGCCGTTCGGCCCGAGGAAGCCGTGCACCTCGCCCTCGGCCACGCTCATGTCCAGCCCGTCGAGCGCCACCGTCTTGCCATACGACTTGCGCAGGCCGGACGCGGCGATAACCTCGGTCATGCTGGCAGGCTAGCACTACTTTCATAAATTTGTGAAAATAGTGAAGGCTAGGCTCCGGGCCCACGGGCCTGACGCGACGGCCCGGCGAGCTCAACGAGGCGCAGCGGCGAGCGGGCGGGGAACAGCGGAACGAGCGGGCAAGAGCGGAACGAGCGGGGAACAGCGGAACGAGCGGGACGGCACGGTTTGACGAGCGATATGGCGCACATCACACGCGGCGGCAAAGCAGCCCCGGCCCGTGGCGGGGCTGCCCCGCCACGCGAGCCCGCGGACGCGGCCGCCCCGCCACACGAGCGCAAAGATGCGGCCGCCCCGCGGCGCGGCGGCGCCCCCGCCGCGCGGCGCGACGACCAGGCCGTCAGCCGGTTCGTGGAGGATCTGGCCTCCGCGCTGATGGAGATGGGCGTGCCGCGGATGCCGGCCAGGGTCTTCGCCGCGCTGCTGACCACGGACTCGGGCCGCCTCACCGCGGCCGACCTGGCGGTCAGGCTGCACGTCAGCCCCGCCGCGGTGTCCGGCGCGGTGCGCTACCTGCTCCAGATCGGCATGGCCCGCCGGGAGAGCGAACCAGGCTCGCGCCGCCACTACTACCGGGCGCCCAACGACGTCTGGGACGAGGTCATCGGGATCCGCGACCGGCTGATGGCGCGGTGGACCGGCGTGCTGCGGGAAGGCGTCACCGTCCTCGGCGCGGACACGCCGGCCGGGGAGCGGGTCGCCGAGTCGGTGCGGTTCTTCGAGTTCGTCGGCTCCGAACTGCCGCTCGTCATCCAGAGGTGGCGCGAGCAGGGCGCGCCGGCCGACGGGGAGGCCGCCAGCGGCCGCTGACCGCATGCGGACCTGCGGCCACCGTTTCCGCCGCCGGTTGTCAAACTGTGACCGGACATTGATAAGACTTGTAGTGGAAAACGATGGGAGGCGGCGGACGTGGCGCGTGATCCGGGAGACCTGTACCAGGTGACCCCCGGCGCGCCCGAACTCGATGACGTCCCGATGCTCTACTATCTCGACGGTTTCATCGACGCGGGCGGGGCGGGCCGCCTGCTCACCGCGCACCTGCTGAGCGCGCTTGAGCACACCGAGGTCGCCAGGTTCGATGTGGACTCCCTCATCGACTACCGGTCCCGCAGGCCGGTGATGACCTTTGCCAAGGACCACTGGGAGAACTACGAGGCGCCGGAGATCTCGGTGTCGCTGCTGCACGACGCCGAGGGTTCCCCGTTCCTGCTGCTCAGTGGCCCGGAACCGGACCACGACTGGGACTCGTTCATCACCGCGGTGCTGACCGTCGCGACGCGGCTGGGGGTGCGGCTGGCGGTCGGGTTCCACGGCATCCCGATGGGCGTGCCGCACACCAGGCCGCTCGGCGTCACCGCGCACGCCACCCGCACCGACCTGGTCGAGGGCTACCGGCCGCTGGTCGACCGGCTCCAGGTGCCGGGCAGCGCCGCGGCCCTGCTGGAGCTGCGGATGGGCGAGCAGGGGCGCGCGGCGGTGGGGTTCGCCGTGCACGTGCCGCACTACCTCGCCCAGGCGGCCTACCCGGCCGCCGCGGTGACGCTGCTCGAGTCCGTGCAGCGCGCCGCCGGCCTGTCCCTTCCGGCCGAGGCGCTCCGCGAGGCCGCTCACCGCACCGACCTGGAGATCGCCCGGCAGGTCGAGGGGTCGGAGGAGGTCTCCGAGGTCGTGCACGCGCTCGAGCAGCAGTACGACGCGTTCGCCGCCGGCAGCGACGGCGGCACGCTGGCCGAGGACGCCGAGCACATGCCCACCGCGGAGGAACTCGGCGCGCAGTTCGAGCGGTTCCTCGCCGAGCAGCAGGGCCGGGGCGAGAACCCCGACGCCTGAGCTCGGCGGGCAGGTGCCGCGGTGGGCTAGCTGACCTCGCTCAGCTTGCCGGTCGCGACGTCGAACACGAACCCGCGCACCGCGTCGGTATGCGGGATGAACGGGCTCGCCTTGATCCGGGCGATCGACTGCCGGACGTCATCCTCGAGGTCACCGAAGGCCTCCACGGCCCACGGCGGCTTGATGCCGGTCTCCGCCTGGATGGCGGATTTGAAGCCGTCGTCGGTGAACGTGAGCATCCCGCAGTCGGTGTGGTGGATCAGCATGATCTCCCGGGTGCCGAGCAGCCGCTGGCTGATCGCCAGGGACCGGATCTCGTCGTCGGTGACCACGCCGCCCGCGTTGCGGATCACGTGCGCCTCACCCTCGGCCAGCCCGAGGATCGCGTAGACGTTGAGCCTGGCGTCCATGCAGGCGATCACGGCCAGGCCGCGGGACGGCGGCAGCGGCAGCGGGCCGGCGAATGTCTCGGCGTACCGCTGGTTGTTCGCAAGCAGTTCATCGGTGGCAGACATGCTGGAATCCTCCCCTTCCGGTTACGCCCTACTCACGTTAGCGGCCAGCCGTCTGGCCGGAGGCGGCAGTCCGCGTCCCGCACCTGCCCGGCCAGTGCCCGACGGCGGCCGGCATCGCGCGCCGCCGCCGCCCGGCCCC
>JASHPR010000673.1 GCA_030038015.1 Streptosporangiaceae bacterium | reverse complement strand
GAGGACCACGAGCGCACCCGCCTTGCGGCCGGGCCGATGGCCGCCCGGGATCTCATCCGGCCGGGCCGGCCAGGGCAGCGCCGCCCCGTAGGCGTTCGCCGGGTCGGCCGCCGCCAGCACCACGACGGACCCGGCGGCCGCCGGGGCCGGGTCGGCCATCGCGCGCATCCGGTCCACGGCCCCGGCCAGCGCGAACTGGGCCGCGCCCAGGCCCTCGACGAAGTACCCGCGGCGGCACTGGCCGGCCTCCTCCATCGCCCGGAGCACCGGGTAGAGCGCGCCGAACCCGCCGGCCACCCGCTCGGCCGCGGCCGCGCCCCTGATCAGGACGCCATACCGGTCCAGCAGCGTGCCGGCCAGCGCGTGCAGCCTCCTGGTCCGGTCCTGCTCCAGCGGCGGCAGCAGCGACCACCGCCCGCTGACGGTCGGCGGCCCGCTCCGCGACGGCAGCACCGCCCGGCCGAAGCCCGGGCGGCGCATCCCGGAACGGCCCGGCCCGCCCGGCCCGCGGCCGGGCCCCCCGGCGGGGCCCGCGCGCCCGGCGCGCACCGGCCGGGCTGCGCGCCCGCCCAGGCCCGTGGCCGGCACCGGCCCGGCCACGGGCCTGCCGGTGCCGAGCACCGTGCGCAGCGGGGCGAGCGTGTCGTTGGTCAGCCGCCCGGCCCAGACCAGGTCCCAGATGGCCGCGGCAAGCGCCTGGTCGGTCACGCCGGGCGAGCTGGCCTGGCCGTCGCCGGAGCGAAGCTGCGCTGCGGCCCGGTCGGCCAGCGCCCGGAAGAACAGCGCGCCCCCGCCGTCGAGCGCCGCGAGCACCGCGCGGTGCAGCGGTGTCATCGTGATCTCGGCGGGTTCCGGCAGCAGCAGCGGCGCGGCGTCCGCCGGCGCCAGCACCAGCCAGCCGTCGCCTCCGGGCAGGCCGCCCGCCCCCGACCACACGATGTCGCCGGCCGCGGTCAGCTCGTCGAGCAGCGCGGGCGAGTAGCCGGGCACCCGCTCCGGCAGCACCAGCGTCTCCAGCGCGGAGGCCGGCACGGCCGCGCCCGCGAGCTGCTCGATGACGTCGTACACGGCGTCGGCCCCGGCCGCCCGGCCCGGACCCGCGCCAGCCGGGCGGGTCACGTTCTGCCAGGCGGGCAGGAACCTGGCCAGCACCTGCGGCGGCACCGGCTCGGCCTCCCGGCGGAGCTTGGCCAGGCAGCGCCGGCGCAGCAGCCGGAGCATGCCGGTCTCGCACCACTCGGTCCCCCGCCCGCCGGGCAGGAACTCGCCCTCCGCGACCCGGCCGTCCGCGGCCAGCCTGCGCAGCACGCCGGTGACCACGGCCACGCCCAGGCCGTACCGCTGCGCGACCGCCGCGGCGGTGAACGGGCCGTGCGTCCCGGCGTACCTGGCCACCAGGTCACCCAGCGGGTCGGGCACGGGCTCGGTGAACGCGCCGGGCACGCCCGGCGGCAGCGCCACCCCCAGCGCGTCGCGGAGCCGGCCCGCGTCCTCGATCGCCGCCCACCGCTCCTGGCCCGCCACCCTGACCTCGATCAGCCGGCGCTGCGCCGCCAGCCCGGCGAGCCAGCCCGGCGCGCGATCCGGGTCCGCGCACCGCTCCTCGGCCTCCATGGCGGACAGCGGGCCGATCGCGCGCAGCATGTCGGCGACCGCCTCCGGGCCACGGCACGCGCGGCGCGGCGAGAGGTACTGCGCGTCCCGTTCGGTGTCCTCGACGATCTCCGGGTCGAGCAGCTCCCGGGCGTCCGCCTGGCCCAGCAGCTCGGCCAGCAGCGACGAGTCCAGCGCCAGGGCCTGGGCCCGGCGCTCGGCGAGCGGCGCGTCGCCCTCGTACATGAACGCGCCCACGTACCGGAACAGCAGGGAGCGGCCGAACGGGGACGGTGCGCCGGTCTCCACCTCGACCAGCCGCACCCGGCGCGCGGCCAGGTCCCGCATGAGCCCCGTCAGTCCCGGCACGTCGAACACGTCCTGCAGGCACTCGCGGACGGTCTCGAGCACGATCGGGAACGACCGGTACCGGCTGGCCACCGACAGCAGCTGCGCGGCGCGCTGCCGCTGCTGCCACAGCGGGGACCGCCGCCCGGGCTGCCGCCGCGGCAGCAGCAGCGCCCTGGCCGCGCACTCCCGGAACCTGGACGCGAACAGGGCGGACGAGCCGAGCTCGGCGGTCACCGTCTGCTCGACCTCGTCCGGATCCAGCGCCGCGATCCCGGCCGGCGGCGGGTCGTCGGCGTCCGGGACCCTGATCACGATGCCGTCGTCGGTGTGCAGCGCCTGCACGTCCATGCCCTGGTAGCGCTCGCGCAGCCGGGCGGCGATCGCCAGGGCCCACGGCGCGTGCACCCGCGCCCCGTACGGGCTGTGCAGCACGAGCCGCCAGTCCCCGAGCTCGTCCCGGAACCGCTCCATGACCAGGGTCCGGTCGTCGGGCAGGTAACCCGTTGCCGCACGCTGCGCGGCCAGGTAGCCGATCAGGTTCGCGGCGGCCAGCTCGTCGAGGCCATCGCGGCGCAGCCGCTGCCCGGCGTCCTCAGGGCTGGCCTCGGCCAGCTCGCGGCAGTACTGGCCGATGGCCCGGCCGAGCTCGGCCTGCCGGCCGGGCGCGTCGCCGTTCCAGAACGGGAGCCTGCCGGGCTGGCCCGGCGCGGGGGAGACGAGCACCTGGTCGGCGGTGATGTCCTCGATCCGCCAGGAGCTCGCGCCGAGCACGAACACGTCGCCGACGCGCGACTCGTACACCATCTCCTCGTCCAGCTCGCCGACCCGCCGGGAGTGCCGTCCGGAGCTGTCCCGCTGCCCCCCGGCCAGGAACACGCCGAACAGGCCGCGATCCGGGATGGTCCCGCCGTTGGTGACGGCCAGCCGCTGGCTGCCCGGCCTGCCGTGCAGCATGCCGGTGGTGCGGTCCCAGACCAGGCGGGCCCGCAGCCCGGCGAACTCCTCGCTGGGGTAGCGCCCCGCCAGCATGTCGAGGACGGCCTCCAGCACCGGGCGGGTGAGGCCCGCGAACGGCGCTGCCCGCCGGACCGTCCGCTCCAGCGCGGTGATCTCCCAGTCGTCCATCGCGGTCATCGCCACGATCTGCTGGGCGAGCACGTCGAGCGGGTTGCGCGGCATGCGCAGCTCCTCGATCTCGCCGTCCAGCATCCGCCGGGCCACGACCGTCGCCTGCACCAGGTCGCCCTGGTACTTGGGGAAGATCACGCCACGGGAGATGTCGCCGACGCTGTGGCCGGCCCGGCCGGTCCGCTGCAGCCCGCTGGCCACCGACGGCGGGGCTTCCACCTGGATGACGAGGTCGACCGATCCCATGTCGATGCCCAGCTCCAGGCTCGAGGTGGCCACGACGGCCGGAAGCCGGCCCGCCTTCAGCGACTCCTCGATCTGGGTGCGCTCCTGGCGGGACACCGAGCCGTGGTGCGCGCGCGCCACCTCGGGGGGCCCCACCCCCCGTCCCTCCCCACTTCCCGCTTCATCTCCCGCGCCTGCCTGGGCCATGAGCTCGGCGGGGGAGCGGGCCGGGGTGCCGGCCGCGGCGGGCGGCAGGCCCGCGCGCCGCTCCGCCCGTTCCGCGGCGAGCTCGTTGAGCCTGGCGCAGAGCCGCTCGGCCAGCCGCCGGGAGTTCGCGAACACGATCGTGGAGGTGTGCGCCTCGATCTCGTCCAGCACCCGCTCCTCGACGTGCGGCCAGATCGAGCGCCGGCGCACCGGGTCGCCGGAGCGCTGGCCGTCGTCCGGGGCGCCGGCCGCCGTCTCCAGGTCGGCCATGTCCTCCACCGGGACCACGATCTGCAGGTCGATCCGCTTGTTGCTGGGCGGCGCGGCGATCGTGACCGGCCGGCTGCCGCCGAGGAACGCGGCGACCTCCCCCGGCGGCCGCACGGTGGCGGACAGCCCGATCCGCTGCGCCGGGCCGGCGGGGCGGCCCCCGGGATCCCCCCGTGCCGGGGCACCGGCCTCGCGCAGCGCGTCCAGGCGCTCCAGCGACAGGGCCAGGTGGGTGCCGCGCTTCCCGCCCGCCAGCGCGTGCACCTCGTCCACGATGACGGTCTCGACGTTCCGCAGTGCCTCCCGGGCCTGGGAGGTGAGCAGCAGGAACAGCGACTCGGGCGTGGTGATCAGGATGTCCGGCGGCTGCGCGGACAGCCTGCGGCGCTCCTCGGCCGCCGTGTCGCCGGTGCGCACGCCGACCCGGATGCCGGGCTCGGCCAGGCCGAGGCGGCGCGCGGCCTGGCTCACCCCGGTGAGCGGGGAGCGCAGGTTGCGCTCGATGTCCACGGCCAGCGCCTTCAGCGGCGAGATGTACAGCACCCTGCAGCGCTGCCGCGGATCGGCCGGCGTCGGCTCCGTGGCCAGCTTGTCGATCGCCCACAAGAACGCGGCCAGCGTCTTCCCCGACCCGGTCGGCGCGATCACCAGGGTGTTCTCTCCCTGGCCGATCGCCGCCCAGGCCTCCGCCTGTGCCTGGGTCGGCTCGGCGAACGCGCCGGCGAACCAGGCCCTGGTCGCTTCGCTGAAGCCGTCCGGCACCGTGCCGCTGGCCGGCGGGGGGGCAGCCATGTACCCATCCTGCCTCGCGGTGCCGCCCCGCCGCCCGCTCAGGCCGGCCGGAGCCCAAGCGGGGCTATTGATTCTCCGGCCATGCGGGGGAAGATGCTAGAAGCTGAGCGGCGCATCGACCGGGAGGGCGCGATGGCGAGTCTGATTTCGGTGCTGGAGCAGGCGGCGGACGATCACGCCGACCGCCCGGCCGTCCGCATGGACGAGGAGGCGCTGACCTACGCGGGGCTGTGGGAAGCCGCGGGCCGCGCCGCGGCGCGGCTGGCGTCGTACGGGGTGTCGCCCGGCGACCGGGTCGGCGTCATGCTGCCGAACGTCCCGGCGTTCCCGGTCGCCTTCTACGGCGCGCTGGCCGCCGGGGCCATCGTGGTGCCGATGAACCCGCTGCTCAAGAGCCGCGAGATCGCCTACTACCTGGGCGACTCCGGCGCCAAGGTGCTGTTCGCCTGGCACGCGGCGGCCGGCGAGGCCGCGAAGGGCGCCGCCGAGGCCGGCGCGCAGGTCATCGACGTGGCCGACCCGATGCTCGCGCTGGCGGGCCCGGATCTGGCCCCGGTCACAGTGGAGCGGGCCGACGGCGATGACGCGGTCATCCTCTACACGTCGGGCACCACGGGCAGGCCCAAGGGCGCCGAGCTCACCCACGCGAACCTGGCCCGCAACGCCGAGCTGACCGCTACCACGCTGCTGCAGAGCGGGGAGCACGACGTGGTCATGGGCTGCCTGCCGCTGTTCCACGTCTTCGGGCTCACCTGCGGCCTGAACGCGACCGTCAAGGCCGGGGGCATGCTGACCCTGCTGCCGAGGTTCGACCCCGGCAAGGCCCTGGAGATCATCGAGCGCGACCGGGTCACGATCTTCGAGGGCGTTCCGACGATGTACGCGGCCATGCTGCACCAGGCCGGCCAGCGGCCCGACGTGTCGTCGCTCCGGCTGTGCGTCTCCGGCGGCGCGGCCATGCCGGTCGAGGTGCTGCGCGGCTTTGAGGAGGCATTCGGCTGCATCATCCTGGAGGGCTACGGCCTGTCCGAGACCTCCCCGGTCGCCTCGTTCAACCACCCGGACAAGGTGCGCAAGCCGGGCTCGATCGGCACGCCCATCGAGGGCGTCGAGATGCGGGTGATCGACCCCGACGGCGCCGACGTGCCCGCGGGCGAGGTCGGCGAGATCGTCATCCGCGGCCACAACGTCATGAAGGGCTACTGGGGCAACCCGGAGGCCACGGCCGAGGCCATGATGGGGGGAGGGGAGGCGGGTGGGGGCTGGTTCCGCACCGGCGACCTCGCCAGGGTGGACGAGGACGGCTACTACTACATCGTCGACCGGAAGAAGGACATGATCATCCGCGGCGGGTACAACGTCTACCCGCGCGAGATCGAGGAGGTGCTCTACGAGCATCCCGGGGTCGCCGAGGTGGCGGTGATCGGTATCCCCCACGACGAGCTGGGAGAGGAGGTCGCCGCGGCGGTGAAGCTCAAGCCCGGGGCCACCGCCACGCCGGCCGACCTGCGCGCCTTCACCAGGGAGCGGGTGGCGGCGTACAAGTACCCGCGCCACATCTGGATCGTGGCCGACCTGCCCAAGGGGCCGACCGGCAAGATCCTGCGCCGCGAGGTGCAGCCCCCGCAGGACCAGTGATGGCGGCCAGCCGGCCGGACGGGGCGGCCGGGTTCCAGGCCGCCGACGCCGCAGACGCGGCCGGCGCTCTTGACCTGCTGCTGTCCGCTGCCGCGCTCGGCACGGCGCGGCTGCTGCGGCCGGACGCCGCCACGCTGCGGCTGGCGGTGCGGCTGGCCCGCCGCCCGCAGGCGGTGGCGCAGCGGGCGGGCGCGCTGGCCGCCGAGCTCGCGAAGATCATCGCGGGCGGTTCGCAGATCACGCCCGGCAAGCGGGACCGCCGCTTCCGGGACCCGGCCTGGAGCCAGAACCCGCTGCTCAGGCGCGTCGTTCAGGCCTACCTGGCGGCCGGGGAGGCCGCCGAGGCGCTGCTCTCCGACGCCGAGCTGAGCTGGCGGGACAGCGAGCGAATGAAACTCCTTTCCCTGAACGTGAACGCCGCGGCGTCCCCGAGCAACAACCCGCTGATCAACCCGGCCGCGCTGCGGGCGTTCCGCGAGACGGGCGGGCTGAGCGCGGTGCGCGGGGCCCGGGCGCTCGTCACCGACCTTGCCAGCCCGCCGCGGGTTCCCACGATGGTGGCCGCCGACGCGTTCGAGGTGGGCCGGGACCTGGCGGTGACGCCGGGGGCGGTGGTCGCCAGGTCCGACGTGTGCGAGCTGATCCAGTACGAGCCGGCCACGCCGACGGTGCACCGCTTCCCGCTGCTGATCGTCCCGCCGATGATCAACAAGTTCTACATCACCGACCTGGCGCCGGGCCGGAGCATGGTCGAGTACCTGGTCGGGCAGGGACAGCAGGTGTTCGTCATCTCCTGGCGCAACCCGGACGCCAGGCACAAGCACTGGGGCATGGACAGCTACGGCAGCGCGGTCGTGCAGGCGCTGGACGCCGTGCGGGCCATCTGCGGGGAGCCCAGGGCGAGCATCTGCGCGCTCTGCTCGGGCGGTGTGATCTCGTCGATGGTGGCCGCGCACCTGAGCGCGACCGGGCAGCTCGGCCAGCTGGCCAGCCTGTGCCTGGGCGTGGCCGTCCTGGACCAGGCGCGGGCGGGCACCGCCGCCGCGATGATCGACGAGCGCACCGCCGCAGCGGCGGTCCTCGCCTCGGCCCAGCGCGGCTACCTGGATGGGCGGGCGCTCGCCGAGGTGTTCGCCTGGCTCAGGCCCGACGACCTGATCTGGACGTACTGGGTGAACAACTACCTGGAAGGCAGGCCCCCGCCGCCGTTCGACATCCTCTACTGGAACGCCGACACCACCAGGCTGCCCGCGGCGCTGCACCGCGATTTCATCAGGCTCGCCCTCACCAACGGGCTGACCAGGCCGGGCCAGGCGACCATGCTCGGCTCGCCGGTGGACCTGTCGGCGGTCACCGCGGACAGCTACGTGGTCGCGGGCATCGCCGACCACCTGTGCCCCTGGCAGTCGTGCTACCGCAGCACCGGCCTGCTCGGCGGCAGCTCCCGCTTCGTGCTGTCCACAAGCGGGCACATCGCCTCGATGGTCAACCCCCCGTCGAACCCGAAATCCACGTTCCAGACCGCGCCGGAGGGGGCGGGCAACCCCGCCGACCCGCGCGAGTGGCTGGCCAGCGCGCAGACCGTGCAGGGAAGCTGGTGGCCCGACTACGCCTCCTGGCTCGCCGCGCGGGGCGGCGGGGAGAAGGAGCGCCCGGCCGAGCTGGGCGGCAGCGGATTCCGGCCGGACGGCCGGGCCCCGGGCACCTATGTGCTTGACCGGTGAGCCGATGCGGTGGCGCAGGCCCGGCGACGCGCCGGGCGAAGAGACGATCCGCAGCCTCGTGGTGGACGGGCAGCAGCTGCGCGTCGCCGTGCGGCAGGGCCGCCCGGGCGGGACGCCGCTGCTGCTCATCAACGGCATCGGCGCCAGCCTGGACCTGCTGCAGCCGTTCGTGGACGCGCTCACCCCGTCCGTCGGCGTGATCCGGTTCGACGTCCCCGGCGTCGGCGGCTCGCCGCTGCCGCCCGTGCCGTACCGGTTCACCGGCCTGTCCCGGATGATCGCGCGCATGCTGTCTGTGCTCGGCCACGACTCCGCCGACGTGCTCGGCATCTCCTGGGGCGGCGGGGTGGCGCAGCACTTCGCCGCCTTCCAGCGCTCCCGGTGCCGGCGTCTGGTGCTGGTCAGCACCGCCACCGGCGCGCTCATGGTGCCGGCAAGGCCGGCCGTCCTGCTGCGGATGGTCACGCCGCGGCGCTACCTGGACCCCGGCTATCTCCAGCGCGTGGCAGGGACGCTGTACGGCGGTTCCGCGCGCGACGATCCCGGCCGGGTGACGGCGGCGATGCACGCGACCAGCCGGGTCGGCCCGCCGCGCGGCTACCTGTTCCAGCTCGCCGCCGGCGCGGGCTGGACGAGCCTGCCGTTCCTGCCGCTGCTGCGGCAGCCGACGCTGATCGTGGCCGGGGATGACGACCCGATCATCCCGCTGGCCAACGCGCGCCTCATGCACCGGCTCATCCCGGATTCACGGCTGCACGTTTACCGCGGCGGCCATCTCGGCCTGGTCACCGAGGCGGCGGAGCTCGCGCCCGTGGTGCACCGATTCCTGGCGGACGGCGGCGACGCCGGCCTGCCCGGCCGCGGGCGCCACCCCGTACCCATGGGAGGACATCATGGCAAACCTTCCGGACGCTGACTTCTACGCGCTGGAGTCGCTGCTCGAGCCCGCGGGCCGCGAGCTGCTGCTGCGGGTCAGGTCGTTCATGGAGAAGTCGGTCCAGCCCGTCATCAACAGGTACTGGACGCGGGAGGAGTTCCCGCACGAGCTCCTTCCCGAGATGGCCGCGCTGGGCATCGCCGGCCTGGCTTATGAGGGCTACGGGTGCCCGGGCGGCGGCAACCTGCTCGACGGCATGGTCTCGATGGAGATCGCCCGCATCGACGCGTCGCTGGCCACGTTCCTTGGCGTGCACTCCGGGCTGGCGATGGGCTCCATCTACCTGTGCGGATCCGGGGAGCAGAAGCGCCGCTGGCTGCCGGCGATGGCCCGGATGGAGAAGATCGGCGCGTTCGGGCTGACCGAGCCGGACGTGGGCTCGGGCGCCGCGCGCGGCCTGACCACCACCGCCCGCCGCGACGGCGACGAGTGGGTGCTTGACGGCCAGAAGAAGTGGATCGGCAACGCCACCTTCGCCGACTACGTGATCGTCTGGGCCCGCGACACCGCCGACGGCCAGGTCAAGGGCTTCGTGGTGGAGAAGGGCACGCCGGGGTTCGCGGCCACCAAGATGCGGGACAAGATCGCGCTGCGGGTGGTGCAGAACGCGCACCTCTCGCTGGACGGCGTGCGGGTGCCGGAGGCGAACCGGCTGCAGGCGGCGTCGTCGTTCCGCGACACCGCCGCCGTGCTGCGGCTGACCAGGGCGGGCGTGGCCTGGCAGGCGGTCGGCTGCGCCAGGGGCGCCTACGAGCACGCTCTGGACTACGCCGGCCAGCGCAGCCAGTTCGGCAGGCCCATCGCCGGCTTCCAGCTCGTCCAGGACCTGCTGGTCCGGATGCTGGGCAACATCACGGCCTCGGCCTGCCTGTGCGCCAGGCTCTCGCAGCTGCAGCAGGCGGGGATCGCGGACGACCACCACTCGGCGCTGGCCAAGACGTTCTGCACGGTGCGGATGCGCGAGACCGTCGGCTACGCCCGTGAGCTGCTCGGCGGCAACGGCATCCTGCTGGACCACCACGTCGGCAGGTTCGTCGCCGATGCCGAGGCGATCTACTCCTACGAGGGCACCAGGGAGATCAACACGCTCATCGTCGGCCGGGCCGTCACCGGCACCGGCGCCTTCGTCTGAGGCGCGGCGCCGGTGACGGCCCGGATTCCGGTACGCCGGGTTACGGTGCCCGGCCAGACCGGCTCCCGCCCCGGCAGGAACCGGCGCGACCTCTCCGTCCCCGGAGGTCGTAGGCGTAGTGGCGGGCTGGGTCTCGTCCGCCCCGGCCGGCAGCCTGGCCGCGCGGAAGATGACCGTCAGCACCGCCGTGACCACCAGGTTCAGGACCAGGGCAGCGAACCAGATGTAGCTGACGTGGCCCAGATCGGGGCCGTGGCGGAACCGAAGTGGCTTGCGCCGAAGATATGACCCCAGCCGCCGAGCCCGGCCGGGATGCAGATGATCGCGACGATCACGGTCACGTAGACCAGCGTGTCCTTGATGAATGCGATCACCGCCGGGCGCGCAGCCCGGCCAGGCAGGTGCAGGCGGCCAGGATGAGGAACGCGATGATCAGCGGCAGGCGAGGGCGACGGCGTCGATGTGGGTCACCTGGCCACCTCGCCGTTGCGCTCGCCCGCGGCGGCGCCAGGCGCCGGCCTTCTCCGCAGCAGCAGGTAGCACGTCGCGCACAGGATGGCGATCACCGGCACCAAGATCAGCTGGTACCAGTAGAAGAACGGGAAGTCGCCTAACTTCGGTGTCGAGCGCGCGTAGATCGGCACGACCAGCGCGAGCGCGATCGCCACCACTACCAGGACCGTGGCGGCAGCCACGGCGGCGGGGTTCCTGCGCGGAGGAGTGGGCTGGGTCATCGCATTCCTCTCCGGGTAGGTGCGCGCTGGCAGCCCGTCCCTCCCTGGCCAGACCACGGCGTGCAAACGAATGCTCTATGACATTCGTCACAATGGTGCCTCCTTACCACCCGGGCGGCAATAGCGTGTTCCGGTCTGTTACCAGCCGGCCGGGCAGGCTGCCGCCCAGGCATGTGCTGCCAGGTGGCGCGCGGCCGTCCCGGGTGGCCCGCCCAGCCCGGAAGATCCGGGCGGCCCGGCGGTCCCCGCCCCGGCGCAGCTCACGGGCGGTACGCGCCGCGGGTAGCCTTGCTGGGATGCGCCTCACTGTCTTCTGGGAACGGATGCGCGCGCAGTTCGGCGAGCGGTACGCGGAGAGCGTGGCAAAGGACCAGGTTCTGCCCGAGCTCGGCGGCCGCACCGTGAACCAGGCCCTCGCCGACGGCGAGGACGCGAAGACCGTCTGGCGCGCGGTGTGCGAGGCCTTCGAGGTCCCCGAGCGGCTACGCTGACCCGGTGAGCTCCCCGGGCCGCCGGGTCGTGCTGGTGTCCGGGGCACCCGGCTCGGGCAAGACCACCCTGGCCGTGCCGCTGGCGGCCGCGCTGGGGTTCGCCCTGCTGCGCAAGGACCGGATCAAGGAGACGCTGCACGACGCGCTCGGCGCGCCGCCGTCGGACCTGGCGTGGTCGAACCGGCTGGGTGCCGCCGCCATGGAGCTGCTCTGGGCGCTGGCCGCCGACGCCCCGGCCGTGGTGCTCGAGGCGAACTTCCGGCCGCGCCACGCGTACGCGCGGAGCCGGATCTCCGCGCTCTCGGCACGGCCGGTCGAGGTGAACTGCGTCTGCCCGCCCGGGCTCGCCGCCCGCCGCTATGCGGAGCGCGCCGCAGCCTCCCACCCGGTGCACGTGGTGACCAGGCTGACCCCGGACATGCTCGCCGAGTACGACCGGCCGGTGGGCATCGGGGAGGTGATCACGGTGGACACCACCGTCCCCGTCGACATCGCGGCGCTGGCCGGCCGGGTCCGGGCCGGATTGCGGTCATCTGCCTCGTAATTCCGGCCGGATCGGCGTGTCGCGCTATGATCGAACAGCTGTTCGTCTAGAGTGGGTCGCGCAGCCGGCCGTGCGCCACGCTGTCTGGCGACATGCCGGGCGCCGCGGCCCGGCATCCCGGAAATTGTCGGTGGCGGCGCGTAACGTCGGGCCTGATGGCACAACGGGCCTGCTGACAGGGACTGGCAGTACCGGGCAGCAGTGATGGCACCACGGCAGCACGGCCGGGCGGGAAGCCCCTTAATCCCCACGGGAGTTCACATGGCACCGAGCGACAGGGCGGGCAGCAAGGGCGGCGACAGGGAGAGGTCCCTGGAGACCGCGCTCGCCCAGATCGAACGGCAGTTCGGCAGGGGCGCGATCATGCGGCTCGGCGACGACACCCGCGCCCCAGTGGAGGTGATCCCCACCGGCTCCATCGCGCTCGACGTGGCGCTCGGGATCGGCGGCCTCCCGCGCGGCAGGATCGTGGAGATATACGGGCCGGAGAGCAGCGGAAAAACCAGTTTGGCTCTCCACGCTGTGGCAAATGCGCAAAGGGCGGGCGGAATTGCTGCATTTATCGATGCCGAGCACGCGCTCGATCCCGAATACGCGAAAAAGCTCGGCGTCGACACCGACGCATTGCTCGTCTCCCAGCCGGACACCGGTGAGCAGGCGCTGGAGATCGCCGACATGCTTGTCCGGTCTGGGGCCATCGACGTCATCGTCGTGGACTCGGTGGCCGCCCTCGTGCCGCGGGCCGAGATCGAGGGCGAGATGGGGGACAGCCACGTTGGCCTTCAGGCACGGCTCATGTCCCAGGCACTCCGCAAGCTGGCGGGCGCGCTGAACCAGAACAAGACCACCGCAATTTTCATCAACCAATTGCGGGAAAAAATAGGCGTGATGTTCGGATGTATGTCTTATGGTACACGGGTAACTCTCGCCGATGGAACCCAGGAGAAAATCGGCAAGATCGTAAATCAGCGGCTGGACGTCAAGGTTCTTTCATATGACCCCGAGACCGGTCGCGTCGTCCCCCGCAGGATCGTCAACTGGTTCAATAACGGGCGCACTGAGCAGTTCCTTCAGTTCACCGTGGCCAAGTCGGGTGGAAACGGCAGGGCCCAGTTCGCGGCGACCGAGAACCACCTGATCCGGACGCCTGGTGGCTGGCGCCCCGCGGGAGAACTCGCCGTCGGCGATCGAGTAGTCGTCATGGAACCGAAGCGGCTAAGCGACCAGCAGATGCAGCTGATCCTCGGTTCGCTCATGGGCGACGGGAATCTGTCGCCGAATACCCACGGCCGGTCGGGAACCCGGTTCCGGATGGGACACGGTGCCAAGCAGGCTGCATACCTGAACTGGAAGATCTCGCTCCTCGGCAACATCGGATGCGCGTGGACCCCGAATGCTAAAGGCGCGGTCTTCGCCGACTTCACGCCCCTGGCTGAACTGGCCGAGGTCCATGATGCTGTCTACTTCGGTGACGGCAAGAAGCATCTGAGCTGGGACTACCTGAAGCAGCTCACCCCGTTCGCGCTGGCCGTCTGGTACATGGACGGTGGCTGCTTCACGCGCCGGTCGAAGGGCCTTCAGGAAAGAACCCAAGGTGGAACTGGCCGGATCGAGATTTGTGTCGAGGCAATGAGCCCGGGCTCGCGCGTGCGGCTCGTGCAGCACCTGCAGGACACCTACGGGCTGGATGTAAAGCTCGGCCTTCGCGGGAGAAGGCAGCAGGCCTTCCTGCGGTTCACGACTTCGGCATCGGAGAAATTCCAGAAGCTGGTCGCTCCCTTCGTGCATCCGTCCATGCAGTACAAATTGCTTCCGCGCTTTTACGGGCGGTTCGACGTCAAGGCCCAGTTCGCGGTTGCGGAGCAGCGGCTGGCGGGCGCGAGGATCCTGGATGTTCACGTCAAGCCCCCCACGCGCTCGATGAGCAGGTTCGATATCCAGGTGGAAGGCCACCACAACTACTTCGTCGACGGAGTCATGGTCCACAACAGCCCGGAAACAACCTCGGGCGGGAAAGCGCTAAAGTTTTATGCGTCAATACGACTCGATATTCGACGAATCGAAACGCTTAAAGATGGTACGGATTCCGTAGGTAATCGCACTCGCGTTAAAGTTGTAAAGAACAAGTGCAGTCCGCCTTTCAAATCCGCAGAATTTGATATTCTGTACGGTATAGGTATCAGCCGGGAAGGCAGCCTGATTGACCTCGGCGTGGAGCAGTCGATCGTGCGCAAGTCCGGCGCCTGGTACACCTACGAGGGCGACCAGCTCGGCCAGGGCAAGGAGAACGCCCGGAACTTCCTGCGGGACAACCCCGACGTCGCCAACGAGATCGAGAAGAAGATCAAGGAGAAGCTGGGCGTCGGCGCGCGTCTCGACGCGGATTCGCCCGGGCCGGGGCCGGGCGCTGGCCCGGGGGTGACGTCGGCAGGCGGGCTCAAGGTGGTTCCCGGCGGTGGCAGCTAGGCGGTCGCCGGCCAGCGTGACCGGCCAGCCAGCCGACGTCGGCGACGCGGACCCAGAGGCGGTCGCCAGGCAGATCTGCCTGCGGATGCTGACGACCGCCCCGCGGACCCGGGCTCAGCTCGCCACCGCATTGCAGCGGCGCGGCGTGCCCGAGGACGCGGCGGAGGCGGTGCTCAGCCGGTTCGCGGACGTGAAGCTGATCGACGACGCGATGTTCGCGAGCGCCTGGGTGGAGTCCCGGCACCATGGCAGGGGGCTGTCCGGCCAGGCGCTCGCCGCCGAACTGCGGCAGCGCGGCGTTGCCCCGGGGGACATCCAGGCCGCTATGGACAAGCTCGGCCCGGACCAGGAGATCGCCACGGCGCGGAGCCTGGTCGCGCGCCGCCTGGCGGCCACCAGGGGCCAGCCAGCGGCCGTGCGCGTGCGGCGGCTGATCGGCGTGCTGGCCAGGAAGGGGTACCCGCGGGCCCTGGCCTACCGCGTGGCCCGCGAGGCGCTGGAGCAGGAGGGCCTGGACCTGGCAGCCGCCGGGGTGGACCTGAGCGACGCGCCCGATGAGCCGGCCGGGGACCTGCCCGGTGGAACCGGGGAACTGCCCGGAGCATGGCCGCCGGAGCCATGATCCAGGCGGCCCGATGACGAAGATCACCGGTTGCCTGCTTGCCCAAATCGTTATCTACGCTTAGCCTCACGGCAGCGAGGGTTTTACTCCGCGTAGGGCGGATCGACCGAGATGAACGAGACTGGTTACGAGCGCCGGGCGGCGCAGGGGCGGCGTGACGGTCCTGCTTTGCCCGGTTGCTGTGGGCGTTCGGCATGGCTGGCCAATGGCGGCCGGTCTCAGTCCGGGCCAGGCGCGTGCCTGGCCGATCCCGGCACCGACGGGAGGGAGGGCTAGACCGGACTGAGCCGATCGGTCACATGCCGGTCGTGGCATCGGGGACGGCAGCGCATCCGGAGGCGGGACCGGGGTAGCGGTGCCGGGAGCGGCGATGCCGGGCGGCGGGCAGCGGCCGGGTGATCCGGTCGCAGCCACGCGGCGGCGCCTTCACCGGGCGTGCACCGCAGCGTTGCCTGTCTGTCACCGGGCGAGAGCCCGCGGGGAAGTACCGCCATCCCATGGGGCGGTGCGACGGCTGGCGCGCAGTACCCCTCGCTGCAGGGCAGGCACCTGGCACCGGGCCTCGGTGACAGGAGGCCGTGGGCGGAAGGGGTGAACCGTGAACGGGATCGGGCTCATCTTGGCGATCGTGCTCGCGCTGGCGCTGATCGCTTGCGTGTTTGCGCTGGTCTTCGTCGTCCGCAAGTCCCCCAGAACCGCGGCCCAGGTCGGCACGGCGGAGACAGCCGGCCTGCAGGCCGGCGCGGCATCGCAGCGGCAGCTGGACGAGGCGGTGCGCCAGGCCGACCAGATCCGCGCGCGGGCCGAGTCCGACGCGGCCACCATCATGGGCCAGGCCGAGGCCGCCGCCGAGCAGGTCGCCCAGGGCCGTCGCGATGTCGAGGACGAGATCCGTGCGGTCAAGGAGGAAATCAGGCAGCTCCGCGGCGACCTGGAGCGCAGGGAGACCCGCCTGGCCGAGCGGGAAGAGCGAACCGACCAGGAGGCCCGCAGGATCGACCAGCGCTCTGCCGACCTTGAGCGGCTCAGGCAGGACCTGGACGCGAGAGGCAAGGAACTCAACCGCCTGGACGACGAGCGCCGCGAGATCCTGGAGCGGGTGGCGGGCCTCACGGCGGAGCAGGCAAAGGCTGAGCTGGTCGCGAGCATCGAGAACCAGGCCAAGCGCGAGGCCGCGCTGATCGTCAGGGACATCGAGAACGAGGCGCGCGCCGACGGGCAGCGCCGCGCTCGGAAGATCGTGACGCTGGCCATCCAGCGGGTCGCCAGCGAGCAGACGAGCGAGTCCGTGGTATCCGTGCTGCACCTGCCCGGGGACGAGATGAAGGGCCGGATCATCGGCCGCGAGGGCCGCAACATACGGGCGTTCGAGACGGTCACCGGCGTCAACCTGATCATCGATGACACGCCAGAGGCGGTGCTGCTGTCCTGCTTCGACCCGGTGCGGCGGGAGGTGGGCAGGCTGACGCTGGAGCGCCTGGTCCTGGATGGCCGGATTCACCCGCAGCGCATCGAGGAGGCCTACGAGCGGAGCAAGGCAGAGATCGAGCAGCTCTGCGTCAAGGCGGGCGAGGACGCCCTGGTGGACCTGGGCATCACCGACCTGCACCCGGAGCTCACCAACCTGCTCGGCAGGCTCCGCTACCGCACCTCCTACGGCCAGAACGTGCTCAAGCACCTGGTCGAGTCCGCGCACATCGCCGGGATGATGGCCAGCGAGCTCGGCATGGACCCGGTGTTGCTGAAACGCTGCACCGTGCTGCACGACATCGGGAAGGCGCTGACCCACGAGGTCCAGGGCAGCCACGCGCTGATCGGGGCGGAGATCGCCCGCAGGTACGGCGAGCCGGATGACGTGGTGCACGCCATCGAGGCGCACCACAACGAGGTCGAGGTGCGCACCGTGGAGGCGGTGCTCACGCAGGCCGCGGATGCGATCAGCGGCGGCCGTCCCGGTGCCCGCCGGGAGTCACTCGAGGCCTACATCAAGCGGCTGGAGCGGCTCGAGCAGATCGCGCTCGCGCAGGAGGGCGTCGAGAAGGTCTTCGCGATGCAGGCAGGCCGGGAGATCCGGGTCATGGTCAAGCCGGCCGACATCGACGACATCCAGGCGCAGGTCATCGCCAGGGACGTGGCCAAGCAGGTCGAAGACGAGCTGACCTACCCGGGCCAGATCCGGGTCACGGTGATCAGGGAGTCGCGCGCCATCGAGTTCGCGCGCTAGGTCCTCTCAGCCACCGCTGGCACCGGCAGCGGCCCGGTGCCAGCGGCCGCCGGCGCGGCACCCGCGGGCACCTGCTGCGCCCGCGCCTAGCCATCGGTCAGCTTCACCGCCGGGATGCCCGGCGGCGTGAACCCGAGGATCTGGCCGTAGAACGACAGCTCAGCCTCCAGCGCCGCCGTGACCGACTCTGCCTTCCGGAAGCCGTGCGACTCGCCCTCGAACGTGATGTAGCCGTGGCGGATGCCGTGCGCGGCCAGATCGCTGGCGATGCTCTCGGCCTGCTCCGGGGGGACCACCGGGTCGTCGAGGCCCTGCAGCAGGAGGATCGGGCTGGTCTTGTCGCTGACGTGGCCGACGGGGGCGCGCTCCGCGTACACGGTCTCAAAGCCCGGCAGCGGCCCGATCAGCCCGTCCAGGTAGCGCGACTCGAAGTCGTGCGTGTGCTCGGCGAAGGCGCTCAGGTCGGCCACGCCGTAGTAGGAGGTCGCGGCGCTGAACACCGCGCCGCTGGCCGCGCCGGAGGTCACCGCGGCCAGCGCCGTCCAGCCGCCCGCCGAGCCACCCCGGATCGCCAGCCGGCCCGGGTCGGCCTCGCCAGCCTCGGCGAGCGAGCGGGCGGCCGCCACGGCGTCTTCGACGTCGACCACCCCCCACTCGCGGCGCAGCCGCTCCCGGTAGAGCCGGCCGTAGCCGGTGGAGCCGCCGTAGTTCACGTCGATGATCCCGATGCCCCGGCTGGTGAAGTAAGCCTTCTCGACATCGAGCAGGCCGACCACGTGGGAGGTGGGGCCGCCGTGCACCCAGACGACGTAGGGCGGCCGCTCGCCCTCGGGGCCGGCCGCGTCCGGGCTGGTCGGCGGGTACACCAGGGCATGCACGACCCTGCCGTACCTGCCCTCCACGTCGACGTGGCGGGGAACCGGGAGGTAGGCCTCGTCGGGCACCTCGTCGACCTCGGCGCGCAGCACCTCGAGGCGGGAGGTGGCCGCGTCGACCCGGACAACCGAAAGCGGCTGGGCAGGGCCGCCCGCCACGGCGACGATCGCGTTGCCATCGGCGGACACCGTCGGCAGGAACTCGCTCACCGGCAGGTCGAGATCGGTCAGCTCGGAGGTGTCCGGATCCAGCAGCCCGAGGCGCATGCCGCCGCGGCCGTGGACGACCGCGAGCCTCCCGTCGCCCAGAACCGCGAACGGCCGCCCGCCGAGCTGCCACAGCGGGCCGGCGAACTCCTCCTCGGCCGGGTACAGCGCCTGCGGCGGCTCGCCGGTCAGGCCGAGCTGGTAGATGTTCCACCAGCCGGTCCAGTCCGTCACCACGTACAGGCTGGTGTTGTCGCGCCACGCCGGGGCCAGTACCGACTCCCGCAGGCCGCCCTTGACCAGCCTGCCCTGGCCAACCTCACCCTTGGCGACCGGGGCAACCCGGAGCTCGGTCCCGTCCCACGGCATGTGCGGGTGGTTCCAGCTGATCCAGGCCAGGCGGGTCCCGTCGGGGGACGGCGTCGGGAAGGCGAAGAAGTCGGAGCCGGTGACCAGCTGCCGGATTGCCGCCGGGTCGTCGGCCGCGGAGCCGTCGAGCGGCACGGCCACGATGGCTCTGCTGACCTTGCCGCCGATGTGCTGTTCCTGGACGCACCAGATCTCGCGGCCGCCGGACGCGAGCACGAAGTCCGCGTACCGCAGCCCGGCCTGGCCCGCGCGGGCGGCGGCCGGGTCCGGGGTAATGGGGCGCGGCTGCTCCTTGCCCTCGGCAACATCGGGTTCTGCCACGTACAGCCGCTGGTCAGCGTAGTTCGCGAAGACGATCGCATGTCCGCGCGGCGCCCGGCCGCCCGCGGCGGCTGGCCGCACGGACGACCGGGGAACCGGCAGGTAGGACAGGCCGCCGTACTCGTGGACGCGAGTGCGTGCGTTCCAGGGCCCGGGCAGCAGGTCGGCCACCTTGCCGCCGGCGGCCCGATGCATCACGGTGACGCGCCCGCCCTCCTCGGGCCGCCCTTCCTGCCACCACACCTCGCCGCCGATCACAGTCGGGTAGGCGATCCGCAGTCGACCCCGGGCCACATCGGCCGCAGCTATGGGGGACGGCCATGCGCCGAACGGGATACGCGGCGGCGCAGCCCCGTCCGCCTCTGTTTCCTGCGTTCCCGGCTCGCCTGCTGGGCTGCCTGTCGGATCCTTTGCGTTGCCCGCCCTGTGTGTCATAGGGATATCGTGCACCACCCGGCACCCCCACCCACCGGAGATTCCGTACAAGGTCATCTACGAACGAGGAAAGCCGCGAAATCACGGCAGCGGGGCGCCCGAGGACGGCCCGATGCCGGCTGCGGAGTGCCTCGCGGGGCCGCCGGGGGTCGTGGCGTGGCCCGGCTGCGGAGCGCCTCGCGCGGCCGCCGCCGGGCGGGCCGCGTCCCGCGGAGCACCTCGCACCCTGCCGCGGGCTAGATTTGAACACGTGGCTGACGCAGCGCGCTCATCGGGCACCTTCGAGATCCGCACCTACGGGTGCCAGATGAACATGCATGACTCCGAGCGCCTGGCCGGGCTGCTGGAGGAGGCCGGGTACCGGCGCGCGGCGTCCGGCGCCACGCCGGACGTGGTCGTCTTCAACACCTGCGCGGTCCGGGAGAACGCCGACAACCGCCTCTACGGCAACCTGGGCCAGCTTCTCCCGATCAAGAAGGCGCATCCCGGCATGCAGATCGCGGTGGGCGGCTGCCTGGCGCAGAAGGACCGCTCGGTGATCACATCCCGGGCTCCCTGGGTCGACGTCGTGTTCGGCACGCACAACATCGGGTCGCTGCCTGCGCTCCTGGAACGGGCGCGGGTGCAGCAGCAGGCGCAGGTGGAGATCGTGGAGTCGCTGGAGCGCTTCCCCTCGGTGCTCCCAGCGCGCCGCGATTCCGCTTACTCCGCGTGGGTGGCCATCTCGGTCGGCTGCAACAACACGTGCACGTTCTGCATCGTGCCCAGCCTGCGCGGCAGGGAGGAAGACCGCCGCCCCGGCGACGTGCTCGCCGAGATCCGGGCGCTGGTAGCCGACGGGGTCGTCGAGGTCACGCTGCTCGGGCAGAACGTCAACTCCTACGGGGCCGCCTTCGGCGACCGGCTCGCGTTCTCCAAGCTGCTGCGGGCCTGCGGCGAGATCGACGGCCTGGAACGGGTCAGGTTCACCTCACCCCATCCGCGGGACTTCACCGATGACGTCATCGACGCGATGGCCCAGACGCCGAACGTCATGCCGCAGCTGCACATGCCGCTGCAGTCCGGCTCGGACGCCGTGCTGCGGGCGATGCGGCGGGCCTACCGCAGGGACAAGTACCTGGCGATCCTGGACAAGGTCCGTGCCGCGATCCCGGACGCCGCGATCACGACCGACATCATCGTCGGCTTCCCGGGGGAGACCGAGCACGATTTCGCGGACACCCTGGACATCGTGCGCCGGGCCCAGTTCGCCGGGGCGTTCACGTTCAGGTACTCAATCCGGCCGGGCACCCCGGCCGCGGCGATGAGCGGACAGGTCCCCGCGGACGTGGTGCAGGACAGGTACGGCCGGCTCATAGCCCTCGTCGAGGAGACGTCGCAGCACGGGAACCGGCAGTTCACCGGCCGGGCCGTGGAAGTCCTCGTTGCCGATGGTGAGGGCCGCAAGGACGAGGCGACGCGCCGGATGTCCGGCCGGGCGCGCGACAACCGGCTGGTGCACTTCGCGCCGTGGCGCGGGCCCGCGGAGGGCTCCGGGAGGCCGGCCGCCCGGGCAGGCGTGCTGCCCCGCCCCGGCGACATGGTTACCACCGTGGTCACCCGGGCCGCGCCGCATTACCTGATCGCGGATGGCGAGCCGCTGGCCGTCCGGCGCACGCCTGGCGGTGACGCGTGGGCGGCGCGCCGCGAGGGCACCGG
>JASHPR010000672.1 GCA_030038015.1 Streptosporangiaceae bacterium | reverse complement strand
GCTCGACGAGATCGGCAAGGTGTACGGGGTCACCAGGGAGCGGATCCGGCAGATCGAGTCGAAGACGATGTCGAAGCTCCGGCATCCGTCCCGTTCCCAGGTCCTCCGCGACTACCTCGACTGACCAGGCGCCTGACCGCCCGCCTCAGCCATCCGGCTGACGCGCGGCCATCCGGCCATCCGGCTGACGCGCGGCTATCCGGCTGACGCGCGGCGCCCGGCCGCCTGGCTTAGCCGCCTGCCACCGGCACCGAACCGACGCCGGCGCTGACGGTGCTCACGGACACGCCGAAGGCGGCGCCGACTGCGGCAGCGTTGCCCTTAGCGGCCCGCCGCAAGAGCTCCCGGCCGCTGCCCCCTCCGGGGGGAGGAGGCGGCGGGGAGCCATCGCCCACACATCCTGTTCGTGTCCGGGTCCCGCTCCGGGTTCCCTGGGAATGGGCGCCGGGCCGGGCGGGTCGCACCCTGGCCCGGCCGGGAGCATTGGCCGGCCTGCCCCGCCGGGGGCTGCGGGGGTGATCCGGCTGCCGGGGTAAGCCCGCCTACCGCGCGGGGCTCTCCTCGGGACGAGAGAGGCGGTCGGTCTCGTCCTGGATCTCGACCGCGATCTTGGCTAGCGCCTCGGCATGCTGGCGGTTGTGGTGGGCGCAGAACAGGAGCTCACCAGAGCCAGGAAGCACAACGCGTACATACGCCTGCGCGCCGCATCGGTCACATAGGTCGGTGGCCTTCAGCGGCTTCGTCGGGGCCATCGCAGCGGTCATGTCGCCTCCCTCGCCTGGTCCGATCCGGCTGCCCGTCATGCCGGCTGGTCAAACCTTGGGTGTTTCATCACTGCATCACAACACGCAGCAGGCCACCGGGCTTCCCGCAGATGGGTTACGTACGCCATGGGCGAACAGCCCCTGCGCCCCGCCGGCCGCGATCCGGTACGGCCACGTTGCCCCAGGTCGCCACGTATGTCGGCGGCGTGGCTGCACAGAACTGACGGCGCGGCCCGCTAGTCTGCCTTCAGACCATGTCCCGCCCCCGCATGTCAGGAGACCCTGCTGTGACAGCCCTCAGTGCCGAGCGCGCGCCGAAGCCGAGCCTGGCCGACGGCTACACGGCACGGCACCTGACGGTCCTCGAGGGCCTCGAGGCGGTGCGCAAGCGGCCTGGCATGTATATCGGGTCCACCGACAGCCGGGGCTTGCTGCACTGCCTCTGGGAGATCTTCGACAACGCAGTGGACGAGGCGCTGGGCGGTCACTGCACCAGCATCGAGGTCATCCTGCACGACGATCACTCGGCCGAGGTGAGGGACAACGGCCGCGGGATACCTGTGGACATTGAGCCCAAAACCGGGCTGCACGGCGTCGAGCTAGTGATGACCAGGCTCCACGCGGGCGGCAAGTTCGGCGGCGGCTCCTACACCGCGTCCGGCGGCCTGCACGGCGTGGGCGCGTCCGTGGTCAACGCCCTGGCCAGCCGGCTCGACGTGCAGGTCGACCGCGAGGGCGCCGAATGGGCTGCCAGCTTCCGCCGCGGCGTGCCCGGCGAGTTCAGCGGCCCGGGCCCGGACGCCTCGTTCCGGCCGGCGAGCGGCCTGCGCAAGGTGCGGCGGGTGGCCAAGACGGTGACCGGGACCAGGATCAGGTTCTGGCCGGACCAGCAGGTGTTCATCCGGGGCGCGCTGTGGAGCTTCGAAGCCCTGGCCCAGCGGGCCCGCCAGACGGCGTACCTGGTGCCCGGGCTCACCATCCGGGTGGTCGACGAGCGCGCCGACGCGGATCGCATCGCCGCCCAGGAAGATGGCATCGGGCTGCTCCTGCATGACGCAGAAGGCCTTGCCGGGACCGGCGGCCAGGACCGCGCCGGCCGCGCGGAGCAGGCCAGCCGCGAGGCCGAGTTCCGGTTCGCCGGCGGGATCAGCGAGTTCTGCGCCCACCTGTCGCCGGGTGAACCGGTCACCGATGTCCTCCGGCTGACCGGCTCGGGGCGGTTCACCGAGACCGTGCCGGTGCTCGACGACAAGGGCCACCTGGTGCCTACCGACGTGGAGCGCGAGCTCGCGGTCGACGTCGCGCTGCGCTGGGATAGCGGCTACGGGACCGTGACCAGGTCCTTCGTGAACGTCATCGCCACGCCAAAGGGCGGCACCCACGTGACCGGCTTCGAGCGGGCCCTGGTCCGCACCCTGAACGAGCAGCTGCGCGCCGTCCGGCTGCTGAAGAACGGGGACGAGGCGGTCACCAAGGAGGACATCCTCGAGGGACTCACCGCGGTGATCGCGGTGCGGCTTCCGGAACCGCAGTTCGAGGGGCAGACCAAGGAAGTCCTCGGCACGCCGGCGGCATCCAGGATCGTGGGCCAGGTGGTCGCCGGGGAACTGCGGGCGTTCTTCGAGGCGCGGGGGCGGGGCAAGCAGCAGGCGCGGGCCGTGCTGGACAAGGTGGCGGCCGCCGCCAGGACCCGGATCGCCGCGCGCGAGCACCGCGAGAACCAGCGCCGCAAGTCGGTGCTGGCGACGTCGGCGCTGCCGGCGAAGCTGGTGGACTGCCGCTCGGCTGACGACAGGAGCGAGCTATTCATCGTGGAGGGTGACTCCGCGCTCGGCACGGCCAAGCTGGCCAGGGACTCCGAGTTCCAGGCGCTGCTGCCGATCCGCGGCAAGATCCTTAACGTGCAGAAGGCGTCCCTGAGCGACATGCTCAAGAACGCCGAGTGCGCGGCGATCATCCAGGTGATCGGCGCCGGGTCCGGCGCGGTATTCGACCTTGATTCGGCCAGGTACCAGCGGATCATCTTCATGGCCGATGCCGACGTCGACGGCGCGCACATCAGGACTCTGCTGCTCACCCTCTTCCACCGCTACATGCGCCCCATGGTCGAGGCGGGCCGGGTGTTCAGCGCGGTGCCGCCGCTGCACAGGATCGAGCTGATCAGCCCGCGCAAGGGCCAGCAGAAGTACATTTACACCTATTCCGACGCTGAGCTGCACCGCGCCCTGCTGCAGCTTGAACGCCGCGGCCAGCGCTGGAAAGAGCCGCCGCAGCGGTACAAGGGCCTGGGCGAGATGGACGCCGCGCAGCTGGCGGAGACCACCATGGATCCGCGGCACCGCACGCTGCGCAGGATCAGGATGGAGGACGCTGCGGCCGCCGCAGGCATGTTCGACCTGCTCATGGGCAGCGAAGTGGCGCCGCGCCGGGACTTCATCATCGCCGGCGCCGCCGAGCTCGACCCGTCCCGCATCGATGCCTAGCCGCGTCGGCGGCGGTCCTCCCGGCTCCCCGCGGCAGCGGCCATAACCCAGCCGCCGCCGGCGGCCGTGCGCCCAGCCGCCGGCTGTGCGCCGAGCCGCCGAACCGTGCGCCGAGCCGCCGAACCGTGCGCCGAGCCGTCGAACCGTGCCCACACCCCCCCGGGCTGCCCGGGTCCGCGCGGGAGCC
>JASHPR010000062.1 GCA_030038015.1 Streptosporangiaceae bacterium | reverse complement strand
ACCGGGAGCGGCACGCCGGCGGCGTCCTCGCACGGGCCGGTGCTGCTCGCCGCCGCCACCCCGGTGAACAGGGTCACCGACGCGCTGGTGGCCGCCGCCTGCCCGGAGACGTCCCGCAGCCGCACGATCACCTGGTCGTGCCCGTCCGCCGGCCCCGGCCGGCTGGCCGCCGGGTACAGGGGGTTGCCGCGCGGCTTCAGCGCCGACACCACGGCGGTGGCCGGCTCGGCGGCGGCCAGGCTCGCGGCGGCCGGGAGCGGGCCGTCATGCAGCCCGGTCTCGCACGCCAGCAGCTCGTGGTTGTAGTCCTGCCCGGCCAGCGCGAACCCGGCGCTGCGCCAGTCGCCGGGGCCGGCGGCCAGCGCGTACTCGAACGTGTGGCTCCAGTGCTGCCACGCGAAGCTGCTCCCGTCCGGCGCGGTGCGCTTGTCCCCGTCGATCCACACCCCGCACGGCCAGCTGCTGCAGGACCGCATCAGCGAGATGTTCAGCGTTCCCTCCGGCGTTACCAGGCTGCCGGGCGTGCCGCGGTTGAGCAGCGCGACCGAGTGGCCGCCCAGCCCGGCAGCGCCGCCGCCGGCCGCCCCCTCGGCTGCCTCGATCACCGCGTCGGCCAGGTCGCCGGTCACCGCGGCGATCGCGGCAGGCAGGTCACGGCCGGCTACCACCAGCACCGGGAGGTCCGCGGCGCCGCGCAGGTCGGCTCCTGGCGCGAACGCTTCGCGGGCGTCCTGGCGGGCCGGGATCCAGATCACCGCGGTGCCGGATGCGGCCAGCCGCTCGGCCAGCGCCGCGGCGGCGCCGGGCCCGGCGGCGGCGAGCACCTCGGCGGTGAACGGGTTCTCGGCCGGGCCGCCGAGCGCGAAGCGGACATCGGGCAGGTTGGAGTCCACGTCGATGGAGCCGTACCGCGGGCCGCCCGGCCGGGAGCAGGTCGCGGTGACCCCCGCGCGGGCCAGCGCCACCACCAGGCCGCGCACCATTTCCCTGCACCCGTCGAGGACCTCGGGCACGATCACCTCGGCGACCCCGATCGCGTGCATCCGCGGGCCGCCCGGCGGGCCCGCAACGGCGACCCGCGCGGTGGATCCCACCCCGAACCACTCGTGCGCGGGGTTGTCGAGGGTGAACTCGTGCTCGGCCACGTCGGTGTCGGCGGAGCCGGGCGACCGCCCGATCACCGCGAGGGCCGTCTGGTACACCGGCAGCCCGCCGGGCACCCGCGCGGGGAACCGCACCCGCAGCAGGCGGTCCCGCCCGATCGACCCGTCGACGTGGGTGCGGAACTCCACCCGGTCGGCGCCGTCCCACAGCAGCGTCTCCTGGGTCACCCGGAGATCACCGATCACGAACTCGGCGACCAGGCGGGCGCCGACCGGGCAGCGCTCCGCACGGACCCTGGCGGGCAGGCCGGCCGAGCCGCGGCCCGGGCCCTTGGGGGACAGCAGCCACGGCCCCTCACCCCAGCGCGGGTGGCAGTCGTATTCCTCCTGGACCACGAGCTCGTTGCCCGGCCCGGCGAGCAGGTCAGCCCCCGAGCGCTTGTCGATGATCCGGGACAGCGTGCCGCCACGGCCCGGGTCGGCCTCGGCAAGGAACGCCTCGTTCTCGATGGAGGTGCCTTCGGCGGCCACCCAGCCGCCGTCACGTTCTGGCGCTTCCGCGGGGACCGCGAGGTACGTGGCGTAGCCGAGCGCGGGCACCTGGTGCGCGCGGAAGGTCAGGGTGAGGCTCGCCAGCGTCCCGTCCCCGTGCCGCACGGCCCCCTCGGCGAGGCTGGGCACCGCGCCGCCGGCGGCGTCGCGCAGCACCACCCAGGCGGTGCCGGGCTGGGGGAAATCCAGGGTGATCCTGGCCAGGCCGGACCTGGGCGCGGAGAGCGTGTTGAAGACCACGACCGCGCGGGCGCCCCGCCCCGGATCCGCGCCGGCGGCGGCCGCGGTGGCTGCCAGGCCGGCCAGGTGGCGCGCGGCGCCGCGGCGCGCCTCGTCGCCGCGCTGGTAGGCCTCCCGCCAGCCGGCCAGCAGGTCCAGGTAGACCTGGTCCCCCTCGGTCCCGGTGATCGCGTCGTGGTGCGCGCCGAACACGAGCTGGCGCCACGCCTTGTCCAGGGAGGCCGCCGGGTACGCCGCCCCGGCCAGCCAGGCGAGCGTGGCGAGCCGCTCGCCGTCCTCCACCGCGGTCTCCGCAGCGCGCTGGGCCTGCTTGGTGTCGATGTAGGACACGTCCTTGCCGGTGTAGACCGGGTTCATGTCCCTGGTCTGCGGCGTGATCCAGATGTCCCGCTCCGCCGCGTCCTTGCGCACGGCGGCGAAGAACTCCGACGGCAGCGCGGTCACGAAGCGCGGCCAGACGTAGCGGGCGTTCCAGTCCCTGTGGATCGCCGTGGCCCAGCGGGAGGGGATCACGTGGTCGGCGCCGACCGGCAGCAGCACGTTGCGGGTGGCCGCCACCGCGGCGAGCTGGCGGAACTGCTCGAAGGCGGCCTCCTCGGCCGCTGCCAGGGTCGCCGCGTCCTGGGTCACCCAGCCGGCGCCGTAGTGGTTGGCCATGTAGCTGGTGAGCAGGCCGCTGCCATCCGGGGACAGCCACTCGAACTCCGAAGGGAACTGCATCCGCCGGTTGTCGCCCACGGTGCGGCCCGGCCCCCACTGGTGGAACGGCCCCCTGGCCCAGGCGGACTCGTTCATCCCGGCCGCCGCCATCAGGCCCGGGTACGCCGGGTCGAGCCCGAACGCGTCCAGCATCCACGCGGTGCTCGGGTCCGCGCCGAGCACCTCGCGCTGGAAGGCCAGGCCGTAGATGGCGTTGCGGATCGTGGACTCGGCGCTGGTCAGGTTCGTGTTCGGCTCGTTGTAGCTGCCGCCGACGATCTCGACCCGGCCCGCCTTGATGAACGCGAGCAGGTCTGCCCGGTCCTCCGGGTGGGCGTCGAAGTGCGGCTTCAGGTAGTCGATCTCGGCGAGCACGAACTTGTAGTCCGGGTCGCGCCTGGCCTGGCCGAGGTGCAGCCGCACCAGCTCGAAGGCGACCCTGGTGTCCGGCACGCTGCCGTCGGCGTCGGGCAGGAAGATGCGGGACTGCGTGAACTGGCCCTGCGTGCTCCACCAGACCGGGTCATAGTGGAAGTGGCTCACCATCCACATGGTCCAGCCGGGCTCGGCGGTGGTGATCGAGGCCGCCCGCTCCGCCCGCAGCGCCGCCGCCGGGTTCTCGGCGATGACGGTCACCCGCACCGGGCTGCCCGCCGCGTGCGGGGCGGCCACCTCGACGCCGACCTCGACGACCGCGTGCTGGCCCGGCGCCGGCCCGCTGGTCACCGCGGGCTGGGGAGTGGTGACCGCGGGCCCCTCCACCCGGACGGTGACCGGGGCGCCCGGGGTGTCGCCGGCGGTGCCGGGCGCCTCGCCCGCGAGGGTCACCCGCACGATCGCGAGCGGCCGGGCCTGGCTGCCCCCGAACAGGTCTGTGGAGGTCACATCGCTGATCCGCATGCCTCATGGTCGCACGAACGCCGGAGTCCGCCGACCATGCCTGGCCAGCAGGGGCGAGAGGACGACGGCGAGATTGCCGCGAGCGCACTGCAACAGGCAGATAGCATGCCGAGAGAGTCAGCGGGAACATTCTAGGGAGTAAACCCGCGGAGAGCGGAGCGTGAACTGCCGATGCCTGACGCCCCAGTGACGCTGCGGGACGTGGCGGTCCGTGCCGGCGTGCATCCGGCGACAGCCTCGCGGGCGCTCAATCCCGAGACCAGGATCCTGGTCAGCGAGGACACTGCCCGCCGTGTGCTCGACGCCGCCGAGGCGCTCGGCTACCGCCCGAACCCGGTCGCCAGGAGCCTGCGGACCCGCCGCTCGCACACGGTCGGCGTGCTCATACCCGACCTGAACAACCCGCTGTTCCCGCCGATGGTCCGGGGCCTGGAGGACCGGCTCGCCGCGGCGGGGTACGTGGCGCTGATCGGCAACACCGACTTTGACGACAACCGCGAGCGCATGGTCTTCGACCAGATGCGGGCCCGGCACGTGGACGGCCTGGTGCTGGCGACCGCGCGGCTGCGCCATCCGCTGCTGGCCGAGGCGTCCAGGGCCGACATTCCCGTCGTGCTCATCAACCGCCTGGCGCAGGACTACAGCTTCCCCTCGGTCACCGTCGACAACGAGCGCGGCGTGCGGATGGCCGTCAGCCACCTGGCCGGGCTGGGGCACCGGCGGATCGCGCACATCGCCGGGCCGCAGGAGATGTCCACCGGGCTCAGCCGCTACCGGGGGTTCGTCACCGCCATGGAGTCCAGCGGGCTGCCGGTGGACAGCGACCTGGTCGTCTTCGCCAAGGCGTTCACGGTCGAGGAGGGCGTGCGCTGCAGCAGGCTGCTGTTCGAGCGGGGGGCCGGCCGGCCGGGCTGCACGGCCATCGCCGCGGCCAACGACATGCTGGCGGTGGGCTGCTACGCGGCGCTGGACGAGGCCGGGCTTGCCTGCCCCGAGGACATATCCGTGGTCGGCTTCAACGACATGCCGTTCATCGACAGGCTCCGGCCGCCGCTGACCACGATCAGGTTCCCGCACTACCAGGTCGGCACCGAGGCCGCCCAGCTGCTGCTGGAGCAGATAGCCGAGCGCGGCGGCCCGGTCAAGATCCTCTACCTGGCCCCGGAGCTCATCGTCCGCGGCTCCACGGCCCCGCCGCCGCCCGGCTCCGCATGATCAGGTGAGCACCAGCCAGGTCCGGCCGTAACCTCGTCCGGCGGCGTATCGTCGCCGACCTGCCAGGCCTCGGCGCCCTTGCACAGGCCGGCCGGCTCGCCCGCCACAGTGCTGCGGAACCAGAACCGCTCGATATCGAGGGCCAGGTGCCAGCGCCTCGCTCTCCCTGCTGGCCGCCGAAGACGACATATGCCGCCCGCTTGGCCGCAGCCGTTGACAACCGGCCGCCCGCTGGTGGACGCTCGGTATGCAAACGATTGTGGAACAGCGAGACAGGTGATGGCATGGGCGATCAGCGCGGCGAACATCGGCTCGGCTGGCTGGGCGCCGGGCGCATGGGCGCCGAGCTCGTCCGCCGGCTGCTGGCCGCCGGCTGTGACGTCTCGGTCTACAACCGGACGCAGGCCAAGGCGCAGCCGCTCGCCACGCTCGGGGCCAAGGTCGTCGACTCAGCCGCGGACCTGGCCAGCTGCGACATCGTCTTCACGGCCGTCGGCACGTCACAGGACCTGATCGACGCCGTGCTCGGCGCCGACGGCCTGCTCTCGGAGGCGGCGGCGCCGTCGATCCTGGTGGACTGCTCCACCGTCTCGGCCGAGGCGTCCGCGCAGATCCGGCGCGAGGCGGGCGCCCGCGGCACGGCGCTGCTCGCCGCGCCGGTGATGGGCAACCCGCGGGTGGCCAGGGCGGGCAAGCTCACCCTGGCGGTCTCGGGCCCGCGCGCCGCGTTCGATGCGGCCGAGGCCTACCTGAACCTGCTCGGCGCGGGCGCCACGTATGTGGGCGAGGACGAGCTGGCCCGCATCGTCAAGCTCTGCCACAACCTCTTCCTGGGGACCGTGGCCCAGTCCATGGCGGAGGTCACCGTCCTGGCCGAGAAGAGCGGGGTCAGCAGGCAGGCGTTCCTGACCTGCATCAACGCCAGCGTCTTGGGCTCGCTGTTCACGCGGTACAAGACGCCTGCGTACGTCAGCCTCGACTTCACGCCGACGTTCACCGCCACGCTGCTGCGCAAGGACTTCGACCTCGGGCTGGCGGCCGCACGCGAGCGGGAGGTCCCGCTTCCGGTGGCCTCGCTCGTGCACCAGATCGTGCAGTGCCTGGTCGGCCGGGGCCACGGCGACCAGGATTTTGCCGCGCTGCTCCAGCTGGAGGCGGAGTCGGCCGGCCTGGAGCTGATCAGCGAGGACGCGGAGATCTCCGACGGCCTGGAGCCGCCGGGCGACGAGGGGGAGAACACCGGGGCGGACACCACGCCCTGACCGGGGCTTCACCCCATCGCAGCGGCCGGCGGCGTCCGCCCGGCGGATGATGAACGCGGGCGGCATGACGATGCCGTGCCCGGCCGCCCCCAGATCGGCGCGCCCTACCGCGGCGGGCGGTGGATCGCCGGGACGTCCTCCGGGCGGGCCGGCCTGATCACGGCTGCCGGCCCTGGGGCACACCGAAGCGGTACCGGAGCCGGAACCTGCCGGCGGCGACCACGATCTCCCCGGCCTCGACCGGCTCGCCGGAGGCCAGGTGCAGCCGCTCCACCAGCAGGACCGGTGCCCCGGAGGGCAGGCCCAGCGTGGTGGCCTCCGCGCGCAGCGACGGCCGGACCGACACCTCCTCGACCACCTCGTCGACGCGGATCCCGATCGCGGCCATCCGCTCGATCACCCCCCGGCCCGCGAGCGGGCCCTGCTCCGGCATCGCGACCGGGGTGCCCCCGGTGAGCCGGCCGGGCTCGTAGCTCGTGGCCAGCTGCACCGGCTCGGCGTCGGCGGTCAGCAGGTACCTGGTGCTGGTCACGCGGTCGACCCCGGGCTCCAGGCCGAGCCGGCGCGCGATGGCCGGCGGCGGCAGCACCTGCTCGGTCTGGTGCTCCCAGGCCAGGCGCCGCGCCGGCCGCGCCAGGCCCGGCCCGCTTGCCTGCGCCTGCTCGTCAAGCCCGAACGGCGAGCCGGGGAAGCGCAGCCGGTCGTGGTCCAGGCAGCTGGGGGCCGGCACCCGGCGCACGTACGAGCCGGAACCCGCCCTGGCCTCGATGAGGCCCTCGGCCGCCAGGACCTGCAGGGCATGCTTGGCCGCGGTCTCGCCGACGCCGTAGTTGGCGATGATCGCGTTCCGGGACGGCACCCGCGCGCCCGGCGGGAGCGACCCGCCGCGGATCCGCTCCCGGAGGTGCTCAAGCACCCGGAGATATACCGGGTCGTTAGGGGCGCCCATGGACGTCTAGACCTCCCGCGCAGGCCCGAGGCAGGACGCCATTGTGGCCGAAGCCGGGGGCGGGCGCGGCCCAAGTGGGGTCCCTGTGACCACATCTTGTCCGTGCCGCCGCCGTCCCCGCCGCTGCCGGCTCAGCCGGCCGGGCGGTGGCCGCCTGCCTGATGACCAGGCGGGGCAGGCACGCCGAGCGCGGGGTTGCGGTCGAAGAAGCCGGTGGGCCTGAGCGTGAACCCGCACCGGGCCACCGGCATCACCGGCCAGTCCTCGGGCCGGGGGAAATGCGTCGGCCCGAACGTGTGCCACAGCACGATGTCGGCGCCGTCGATGTCCCGGTCGCCCGCGACGTACGCCGGCAGCCCCGCCCCGCCCGGGTGCTGGTTGACGAAGTCGCCGGCCGGGTACCGCTGCGCCGGGTCGTACCGGGTCACCCACAGGTGGCTGGTGGCGAAGCCCGCCCGCGCGTGCACCGGCGACGACGGGTCGGCCAGCAGCACCGGCGCCGCCTCCGGGTACAGCGTGTAGCTGACCGGGCGGCCGTAGGAGTTCCTCCGCTCGGTGCTGAGCACCCGCCAGGTCCGGGCGCGTGAGGAGTCGCACCGGCGCGCCGCGCCGGCCTCGGTGCGCAGCCTGGTCGCGGTCTGCGTGATCGCGTTGCCGTACGGGTTGCCGGGCCCGGCCGGCAGCCCGGTCAGGTCCACCTCCTCGACCGCGTTGGCCATGCCGTCCACGGTCATGTCCAGCCGCGCGCCAAACAGGTGCTGGTGCACCGGCCCGGCCAGGCCGGGCGCCACCTCGGCGGCGTGCGGGCTGTCGCCGCCCGGGTGGGCGGCCGTGAACAGCGCGCCGCTCATCTTGACCTCGTGCTCGATCGTCCCGTCCAGGTAGAAGTACCAGTAGAAGCCGTAGTCATAGTTGCCGGCCGTGGCCCAGGACGAGACGACCAGGCGCCGCTGGCGGCGGGTCTGGGCGGAGCCGTTGAAGACGTCCGTGTGCTTCCAGAGGATGCCGAAGTCCTCCTCGTGGATGCAGATCGCGTTGCGGATCACCTGCGGCGTGCCGGCGTCGTCGGTCAGCGTCCCGTCGAGGTAGGCGATCTCGCCGAGGCAGTCGCAGCCGCGCTGCAGCGAGTTGGTCCACTTCCCGAGCAGGTACTCGCCGCAGTCGAAGTACGTCTGCCAGTACCGGAACCCCGGGTCGCCGTAAGGCACGACCAGTTCGGGGACGGACGCGCGGTAGATGACCGGCCGGGCCCGGCCCGCGTCCTCGAGGCCGATCTGGTGCAGGACCAGGCCCTCCCGCGCGTCGAAACCGACCCGCATGGACCAGCCCTGCCAGCGCAGCAGGTGGCCGTCCAGGGTGAAGCTCGGCCCCTCCGGCTGGGTGATCTCGATCGGCCGCAGCCCCTCGCGCACCGGGCCGCGCACCGCGGGGTCGTCGTAGTCGCCCGGCTCCTCCGGAACCGGCCGCTCGAACTCGTCGACGATCTTGAACACCTTGCGCTCGATCAGGTCGACGTAGGCGGCGATCCCGTCGACCGGGTGCGCCCATATGTAGTCGTTCTCCCGCTCCTGGCGGAACGCCAGCACCCGGACGAACCGGCGCCGGCCGTCGGCGGCCTCGCCGAACCACCCGGCGGCCTGCGGGCACGCCCGGATCTTGGTGACGTCGGTGAGGCCGCGCCTGGCCATCGCCTCCCGCCAGCCCGGGTCGGCGCGGACCACCTCCTCGACCACGCCGAACTCCTCGTTGAAGATCGGCACCTGGCCGTCGGAGGCCGGGTCGAGGACCCGGCGCGACACCACCCGCCGCTGATCCAGCGACACGACCACGTCCGCCGACTCCCCGGTCGCCACGTCGATCAGGAACGCCCGCAGCCGCCGCTCAGGCGGGCCGCCCGGGGCCGGGCCCAGCACCTCGTGCTTGGGCGGCTCCTCCAGGCCGTAATAGGCGAACCTGGCCGTCTCGCCGAGCAGGCCCGCGGCGGCCAGGATGTCCCGGCCAGCCAGGAACTCCGCTGCGGTGGCCGGGTCGAGCGGGTGCGCCGGGCGCGCCCGCTCCGCCGCGGCCGGACGGACGGCGGTGTCGGTCATCGCAAACCCCTAAGATCCCCTTGAACGTCACGCCACGGCCTGGCCCAGGCCGTGAAGCGCCGGCCTACTCGTCGGCGACGATGGAGCCGACCCGCTCGCCCAGGCCCGGATCACGGCGGTTGAGCACGTAGGCATAGGCCGCCGCGAGCACCAGGATGATCAGCCCGGCGTAGGGGAACCAGTCGTAGGGCTGCGGCTGCGGTGGCTTGCAGAGGTAGTAGACGGGGATGGCGATCACGATCATGCCGAGCACCGGCAGCACCAGGTGCTTCAGCACGCTGAACTCCTGCGGCCGGTACCTGCGGTAGTAGAACGGCAGCGCCAGGTTCGCCAGGAAGTAGACGACCAGCACCAGCAGCGTGCCCATGGTGCCGGACTCGTCGAAGAAGTTCAGCCCGTTCATGCCGCCGCTCTGGTGCGCGCCGATCAGGTGGCCGATGCACCAGACCGCGATGATCCCGCCGGCGATGCCCACGAACGCGTAGATGGCGTTGACCGGCGTGCGGCGGGACGGGTGCACCCGGCCGATCCAGCGCGGCAGCAGTCCCTCGCGGCCGGCGTTGAAGATGAGCCGGGCCTGCGAGTTCACCGCGGCGATCAGCACGCCCACGGTGGAGGTCAGCCCGGCCAGGTAGGCGATGACCGCGACCTTGGCCAGCGTGGAGTGCGCGACGGTGATGAACGGTATCGGCGCCGCCGCGAGGGCGGTCCCGTTGTCGCGGAAGCCGCTGACGGTGGAGTAGGCGACCAGTATGTAGAGCACCGCCATGGCCGCGATCGACAGGTAGACCGCGCGCGGCACGTTGCGCCGCGGGCTGCCGGTCTCCTCGGCCAGCGCCGCTGAGTTCTCCCACCCGATGAACAGGTACACCGCCAGCGGGAAGCCGGGCGCGAGCCCGCTGAAGCCGCCCGTCAGGTGGCTCCACTCGAACGGCGCGGCGGACAGGTGGCCGCCGTTCCTGACCAGCGAGGCGACCGACACGATGACGAGGACCAGCATCTCGAACCCGAAGAAGAGCCCGGCCAGCTTCGTGGACACGGCCACGCCGCGGTACATCATCAGCACGGAGCCCGCGGTCAGCAGCACCGAGAAGATGATCCACGGGACGTTCCAGTGGAAGTAGTAGTTCAGCACGTACTCCAGGAACCAGCCGGAGACGGCCAGCACCGACGAGATCGCGATGATGTAGCCCGCGCCGCAGAGCAGCGCGGTGGTCACCGCGCTGGTGCCGCCGAAGGACTTGCCGACGAACGTGATGAAGCCGCCGGTCGACGGCTGCGCCCTGGAGAACTGCGACAGGGTGTTGCCGAGCAGGGCGATCGCGATCGCGGCGGCGATGATCGTGAGCGGCGCCGCGATCCCGGCGGTGACGACGATCAGGCCGAAGCTGAAATAGAAACTGTAGGCGGGGCCGATGTTCGCCATCGTGGAGGCGGCGATGTCGGCCAGGTTCAGCGCCCCGCGGTGCAGCCGTTCCGGCGCTTCCGGGGCCTTGGTCTCTGAGAATGGGACAGAGCTCATGCCCACTCCTCTCCTCGCCTCGGCCGCCTCATTGCGGCGCTGCCTGAAACCGCGTGATTGCGGCGCTGCCTGAAATTGTGGGGCGGCGCGCACCATATGGGAAGGGCCGCGATACACCCGTTACCGGCAGCAACAGCTGGCGGGGCCGCTGCCCTCCGGCGAGCCGATCCCGCAGGGTCGGTCAATCAGGCGGGCTTGCGAGGAATGGCGGGAACTCGGCGAGGAACTGGCTGGGGCGCTCCAGGTGCCGGATATGCCTGCATCCGGGTATCACCACCCCCGTGGCGCATGCCTGCCGACGGCAAATGTGGTCGCCGGCGGCCATGGGTACAGCCGCCTGCGACCACACGTCCGGGCTGCCGGAGCCGCCCGCGCCCGCCCTCACTCGCTGCCTTCCTCCAGCAGCAGGTGGTAGCCGTTCGGGGTGCGGGCGTGCAGCACCCGGTACGTCCAGTCCGGCGCGGGGGCCATGAGCTCCTCCCGGTACGGGACGCCGGCGTCGGCCAGGAGCTTCTTGGCCTTCTCGATGTCGGAAACACCGAACTGCCAGGTCAGCACGTGATCCGGGGCGCCGGCCCGGAATCCGGCCCGGCGCTCGATGCCGAACTCGATCGACCCCTGGCCGAGCGAGGCAAAGTCCGGGTACTCGGGCCCCTCATAGGTCACGTGAAAGCCCAGCCGGATGTAGAAGTCACGTTCGGCCGCAAGGTCGCCGACGAACAGGATCGGGATGATCCGGCTGAACAATGCCGTCATATTCGGGCATCGTAGCGATCCGGCCACGTTCGGGTGGCCGAGTGTGAGATCACGGGACGGCAACCTTTTATTACCCGGCCGCCCGGGTCCGCCGGCCTGGCGGGCCGCTCCGCCGCCGTGACCCGGTGCCCGGCCGGGCGCGGCTCAGCCACGCCCGGCCGCCGGCTCCAGGACGGTGCCGCTCACCCCGGCAGCGGGCTGCCCGGCACCGGGCTCAGGTCTCGGCGCCGAACTTCTTGATCTCCTCGAACTCGAGCTCGGTCAGCTCGCGCGGGACGTCGTCCCTGGCGACCTTCTCGGTCTGCACGTGGTGCCGGATGTTCTCGACAACCTCGGGGTTGGCCAGGGTGGTCACGTCGCCGACGTCGGCGAAGTTCGAGATCGACGCGATAACCCGCCGCATGATCTTGCCTGACCTGGTCTTCGGCATGTCGGGCACGATCCAGACGTTCTTCGGCCGGGCGATCTTGCCGATCTCGGTCTCGATCGCGCGGCTGACCTTGTCCGCCATCTCGAGGCTCGGCTCGAACCCTGGCTTCAGCGACACGTATACCTCCACGGCGCGGCCCCGGATCTCATCGATGACCGGGACCGCGGCCGCCTCGGCGACCTCGCCGACGGTCAGCGCCGCCGACTCGATCTCCTTGGTGCCCAGCCGGTGCCCGGCCACGTTGATGACATCGTCGACCCGGCCCAGGATCCGGAAGTAGCCGTCGCCGGCCTGGACCGCGCCGTCGCCGGCGAAGTACGGCCAGTCGCGCCAGTCCTTACTGTCCTGGTCCTTGTTGTACTTGGTGTAGTAGGTCGACACGAACCGGTCCGGCTGGCCCCAGATGGTCTGGAAGATCCCCGGCCACGGGTTGCGGATGCAGATGTTGCCCGCCTTGCCGCTGCCCTTCGGCACCTCGTTGCCGTCCTCGTCGTAGATCACCGGGTAGACGCCGAGCACGCCCGGCCCGCAGCTGCCCGGCTTCATGGGCTGCAGGGCCGGCAGCGTGCTGCCCAGGAAGCCGCCGTTCTCGGTCTGCCACCAGGTGTCGACGATCGCCGCCTCGCCCTTGCCAACCTCGGAGTGATACCAGCGCCACACCTCCGGCTCGATCGGCTCGCCCACCGTGGTCATGTGCTTGAAGTGGTAGTTGTACTTCTTCGGCTCCTCAGGGCCGACCTTGCGCAGCATCCGGATCGACGTCGGCGAGGTGTGGAAGATGTTCACCCCCAGCTTCTCGGCGATCCGCCACGGCCGCCCGCCGTCGGGGTAATTGGGCACGCCCTCGTAGACCACCGTCGTGGTGCCCAGCGACAGCGGCCCGTACACGATATAGGAATGGCCGGTGATCCACCCGATGTCGGCCATGCACCAGTACACGTCGTCGGGGTGGATGTCCTGGTAGTACTTGGACGTCCCGGTGACGTAGGCGAGGTAACCGCCGGTGCTGTGCTGGCAGCCCTTCGGGCGCCCGGTCGTGCCGCTGGTGTACATCAGGAACAGCGGTGCCTCGGCCGGCATCGACACCGGGTCGACGACAGCGCCGCGGTGCTGGGCGAGCAGTTCGTCGACGAACACGTCCCGGCCCTCGGCCATCGGCGCCTGCGACGCGTACTGGCCCGGGTGGCGGCGCCAGACCAGCACCTTGTCGACCTCCTGGCCCTCCTTGACCGCCTCCAAGACCGCCTCGTCGGCCTTGGCCTTGTGGTCGAGGAGCTGGCCGCCGCGGTAGTAGCCGTCCATCGTGATCAGGATCCGGCTGCCGGAGTCGGCGATCCGGTGACCGCAGGCGGTACCGCTGAAGCCGCCGAAGACCTGGGAGTGAATGACTCCCAGCCGGGCGCAGGCCAGCATGGTGACGGGCAGCTCGGGCACCATCGGCATGTGCAGGGTCACCCGGTCCCCCGTCTTCAGGCCGAGGGAGTCGCGCAGCACCGCGGCGAACTCGTTCACCTGCCGTAGCAGCTCGGCGTAGCTGATGTGCACGTGCTCATCGGACTCCAGCTCCGGCACAAAGATGATCGCTGTCTTGTCCGGGTTGGCCTCGGCATGCCGGTCCACGCAGTTGTAGCAGGCGTTCAGCCTGCCGCCGACGAACCACTTCCAGAACGGAGGGTTGCTGGTGTCCAGCGTGGTATGCCACGGCGTGTCCCAGGCCAGCAGGTCCGCGTACTCCTTGAAGCAGTCGGGGAATTTGTCCTCGGCGAACCGCTCGAAGATGGCCGGGTCCTTGGCATTCGCCTGCTCGACGAATTTCTGCGCGGGCTCGACGTACCCCTCCTCGCGCCAGTGGACCGCGATCTGCGCCTCGGATACCTGTATCGGCGAGCTCTCTGTCATTCTGGTCCTCCACCCCTAAGTCCGGCAAAGCGGACACGGCTGTTATTTGCCATCTAGCGGTGCGCTTAATCGTAGTCGCCGCCGGACAAGGGGAACAGGCCCGCCGCGGCGCCGGCCACAGTATGAATGCAGCAGGTCGCTCCGGGTTGACATCGCAGCGATCAACGGTATGTTGCTGCGCAGTCCAGCACCGGGCCAGCCGGCCGGGGCGGTGAGCCGCCCCGACCGTGTTGTGTCAGGAGAGGATCAGTTGCTCCTCTCGTCGTGCCAGGCGCAGCAAGGAAGGGGGCTGCTCCTCAGGCTCCGGCTGGGCAGGGGGGTTGGACCCGGGAGGGGCCCGGGCACCCAGTAGACAACGGAGGGCGAGCCCGTTGCCGACGGGACGGACTCCGGTCCGAAGGGATGCCCGGGCCCTCTTCCCTGCCGCGAATGGCTCACCGGCGCCTGGTCAGGCGCCTGTGCCGATGCCAGCCGCGGCTTAGGGATCGAATATCCTTTTCGACCGGCGGGAATACCGCTTCCGGACCACAGCCCAGCTGAGGCAGGAACATTGACCGAAACCGACCAATCCAGGTCACCCAGGGGGCCGCTCGGCCGCGTGGCCGTGATCATCCCTACCTATAACGAGCGTGAGAACCTGGAGTCGATCGCGGCCCGGGTGCGCAGCGCGGTGCCCGAGGCCGACGTGCTGGTCGTCGACGACAACAGCCCGGACGGCACCGGCGAGCTTGCCGACAAGCTGGCAGCGGGCGACCAGCACATCCACGTCCTGCACCGGCCGGGCAAGGCGGGGCTCGGCGCCGCCTACATCGCCGGCTTCGGCTGGGCCCTGGGGGAGGGCTACAGCGCGATGGTGGAGATGGACGCCGACGGCTCGCACCAGCCCGAGGACCTGCCCCGGCTGCTGCGCGCGCTGGAGGGAGCCGACGCGGTCATCGGCTCGCGCTGGGTGCGCGGCGGCACCGTGCGCAACTGGCCGAAGTCCAGGGAGATCCTCTCCCGCGGCGCCAACACCTACGCAAGGCTGATGCTCCGGGTGCCGGTCCACGACGCCACGGCGGGATTCCGCGCCTACCGGGCCGAGACGCTGCGCGCGATCGGGCTGGACACCGTGGTGTCGCAGGGGTACTGCTTCCAGATCGACCTGACGCTGCGCGCGGTCGACGCGGGCCTCACCGTGACCGAGGTGCCGATCACCTTCATCGACCGGACCCGGGGAGCGAGCAAGATGAGCCGGGCGATCGTGGTCGAGGCGTTCGTGCGGGTCACCGAGTGGGGGATCGCCGGCTGGTTCCGCCCGCGCAGGCCAGCCCGGTAACCGGGGCGGCCCGGCGGCCTGGGGCACGCCCGGGCTGCCCGTGCCCAGGCCGGCCCGCAAACGCCCGGGCAAGTGCGGCCCGCAAGCCCCCGGGCAGGTGAGCCGGGGCCGGGTCAGGCGCTCTTGCGGCGTGAGGGGGCGGTCGCCTGGTCCTGCTCGCTCTCGCCGGCGCCGCGCTGGCCCCTGATCACCGCCAGGCGCTCGGCCAGCACCTCTTCCAGGTCGGCGACGCTGCGCCGCTCCATGAGCATGTCCCAGTGGCTGCGCGGCGGCTTCACCTTCTTGGGCTCCGGCAGGTCACCGGTCGCCGTGACCGCGGTCGCGCCGCAGATCCGGCACTCCCAGTTGACCGGGATCTCTGCCTCGGCAGCAAACGGCACGGTGAAGCGGTGGCCCTTCGGGCAATCGAAGGCCACCTCCTGACGCGGGGCCAGATCGGTGTTACGGTCGTTCTCGTAGCTCGTTGCCCCGAGCCGGGTGCCGCGTAGTGCACGTTCGGCCATGGTTTGCTGCCTCCCAGGCGCTCAGCCGTCCTTGTTTGACAACGGTGAGTTCCCGGACAAGATTCCCGCCAGCCCGGTATTCCAACCGCGCGGGCAGGACGGATTGCAGAAATCGGCTACCCGGCGCCCCGCGGGTGCCACTGGCCGCGGGCGGTGAGCACCTCCCTGAGGGCCTCGGTCTCGTCGGTCATGATGCCGTCAACCCCCATGTCGAGCAGCCTGCCCATGACCTCCCGGTCGTTCACGGTCCACACGTGCACCTGCAAGCCCGCGGCGTGCGCCCGGCCCACGTAGGGCTCGGTGGCCACCCGGATCGGGATCTGGGTGCAGCGAACCGACAGCCGGTGCAGCCGCGCCGCTATGGCCCGGGGCGGCGCGCCCAGCCGCAGCGCCGCCGCCCCCAGCGGCGACGTGGACATGCAGACCGGCCTGGGCAGGGCCCGCCGCACGGCGCTGAGCCGGCGCGCCGAGAACGAGGTGATGCAGACCCGGTCCCAGGCGCCGGTCCGGCCGAGCAGCCCGGCCAGCGGCTGCACCGCGGGCTCGTCCTTCACGTCGATGTTGAAGCGCGCGTCCGGCCAGGCGCCGAGCAGGTCCTCCAGCAGCGGGATCGGCTCGGTCCCGCCGATTAGCGCGGCCTTCACCTCGCGGTACGGCAGCTCGGAGATCCGCCCGGGCCGGTCGGTGAGCCGGTCCAGGGTCCGGTCGTGGAACGCCACGAGGACGCCGTCCGCCGTCGCGTGCGCGTCGGTCTCCAGGTAGGAGTAGCCGAGCGCGATCGCGTGCTCGAAGGCGGGCCAGGAGTTCTCGGCCTGGTGCGCGGCACCACCGCGGTGCGCGAAGGCGTGGGGGCGCGGCAGGTCAAGGAAGTCACGCACGGCACCAAGTATGCAGAACAACCCGCACGCCGCCGGTCAGGCGCGCTGCCATTCCCTGCGGCGGGCCTCGGCCAGGGCGATCGCCGCGGCCGCGGCGACGTTCAGTGAGCCGACCCGGCCGAGCTGGGGGATGTAGGCGACCGCGTCGGCGGCTGCGAGCAGCGCCGCCGAGCAGCCGTGATCCTCGTTGCCCAGGGCCAGGCACACGTCGCCGCCGAGCGGTGCCTCGTGCAGCGGCACCGCCCCCGCGGCGAGCTCGATGGCTATCACGCGCAGCCCCTCGGCCGCGGCGGCCGCGGCCGCGGCGGCGGCGTCCGGCTCCCGCCGGAACGTGACCAGCCGGCCGGTGCCGAGCGCCGTCCTGCGCGCCTGGGGGTGCTCCGGCGGGGCGGTGTCCCCGCACAGCCATATCTGCTCCACCCCGAACGCCACGGCGGTCCTGACGATCGACCCCACGTTGAACGGCTGGCCCACGGAGTCCAGCAGCACCGCGAGCCTGGCCTGGGCCCGCTGGCGCCAGGACCGGTTCAGCCGCTTGACATCGGTGGGTCCCAGCTGCCGCGGCGCCGCTGCCGCGGCGCCCTGCGGGCGCGGGCCGGCCG
>JASHPR010000671.1 GCA_030038015.1 Streptosporangiaceae bacterium | reverse complement strand
CCGGCAGGCCGAGTCCGGAAGGTCAGAGCATGGTCAGTCACCGAGGCGTGCCGGTTTCTGGAGTCAGCACGCGCCGATCGTGACCCGCTGTACGCCGGGTACGTGCTGATGCTGGTTCTCGGCCTGCGCCTGGGCGAAGTCCTTGGCCTGCCATGGGCAAACGTCAGCCTCGATGCCGCCGAAGTGGACGTGAGCTGGCAACTCCAACGCGTCGGCAAGCAGCTCCATCACAGGGAAACCAAGACACCCGGGTCGGACGCACCGCTCCCATTGCCCGCGATCTGCGTCGCCGCATTCAAGCTCCAAGCCGAGAAGCAGGCAAACTGGCAGCACGATGCCGGGCGGGAATGGCACGACACTGGCCTGGTGATCACCACCCGCCGTGGCAGGCCCTACGAACCTCGTAACTTCACCCGGCACTTCGCCTCACGATGCCGCGCTGCGGGGGTCCGCTACATCACGCCACACGGAATGCGCCGGACCTGCGCCTCGCTGCTGACCGCTCTCGACGTGCACCCTCGGGTAGCGATGCGGATACTCCGCCATAGCAAGATCGCGGTCACCATGGAGATCTACACCGAGGTTCCCGACCAGGCTGCCCGCGAGGCTCTTCGTCGCCTGGGAGAGCAGTTTGATAGCTAGCGACTGCTGCACTTTGCTGCTGCACGAAGATCCACAACGGCTGAACCGGTGCCCGGAAGTGGCCGCTGACCTGGGCGCGCTCGGAGGGACTCGAACCCCCAGCCTTCTGATCCGTAGTCAGATGCTCTATCCGTTGAGCTACGAGCGCAGCAGACCCTGAGTGTACCGGTTAGCTGCGTCAGCGCGAACTCATCACTCCGGCTGGATGCGCGGGCGGAGCAGGCGCAGGCTGATCCAGGCGGCCGCGACGCCGACCGCCACGCCGATGAGGGTGTCGGCAAAGCGGAGGATCGGCTGCTCCCAGGCGTCGCGCGGGGTCACGGCGGCCACGACCATGACCACCGTCGTGGCGATCGCGGCGGTCACCGCGTCCCCGGGCCGGCCGATCAGCATGACGGCCAGGGCGCTCAGGCCGATCAGCACCGCGAGCGCCCAGGCGTGGAACGGCAGGAAGATGAGGCAGACGAGGCAGAGCACGAAGCTCACCGCGGTGGCCGCCATCCGGGACACGGCGGCGGCCACGCTCTGCTGGTAGCTGCCCCGGCACACGAAGATCGCGGCGATCACTGCCCACAGCGCGCCGAGCACGTCGTCGGCCCGGGAGATGGACCATACACGGGAAAGCAGGCCGGCCACCAGCCAGTAGGTGGCCAGGGACGCGACGGCCAGCACGGCGCACTCCATAACCGCTACGCGGGTCTCAGCCCAGGTCAGGCGGCGGCTGCCCTGCGACACGGCGTCCCCCTTCCGGTACCGGCAATCTACCTGGCCGAATCCGGCCTTGATCGGCGGGCCACCCCCGGGGCCCGGGCTGCGGGGTCAGCGGAGCCGTGCGCAGAGGCGATCGCCTGGACTGGCCCGCCCGGCCCGGCGGGCGCAAGCCGGCGTGACCGTCGGCACGTCCGCACCGCCCGGTCACGTTGTGCCGCAGGGCGTCGTCCTACGGGGTCGCCAGCAGGATTGCGACCAGCCGGGGGTCGCCCGGGATCACGGCCGGCGCCGTCCCTGACATCCTGCGTATCATCTGGCCTGGCTACACGAAACATCGTGAAAGGGAAGCCTTGATGGACATCGCCCAAGCTCAGTGGCCGGCCCGCAGCAGCTGGTTCCCGTGGCGGCACGCACGGCCACGCCAGGCGCACCCGGCACTGAAGAACGCCGAGGACAACCGGACACTCGGCGAGAGGGTGGCCGACGAGATCGCGAGCTTCGGCGGCTCGTGGCCGTTTATCTTCATCTTCCTCGGCCTGATCCTGATCTGGATGCTGGTCAACACCCTGCTGATCGGCCACATCATGCACGGCCGGGCGTTCGACCCCTACCCGTACATCGCGCTGAACCTGGTGCTGTCAGCGCTGGCCGGCATCCAGGCGCCGATCATCATGATGAGCCAGAACCGGGCGGCCGCCCGCGATGAGGTGCTCGCCCAACACCACTACGAGGAAACGCAGAAGATCGACTCGCTTCTGCAGGCCAATACCGACCTGACGCAGCAGGTGCACGATCTGACCGAAAAGGTGCACACGCTCACTCAGCGGCTGTGCGGCACGCTCCAATGAGGCCATGACAAGCAGCCCCGCGAGTCGCCTCTGCGGGATCGCGCGCCGGGCCGCCGCCCGGGTGATGTCGATGGCCTTGCGGCGCGCGATCATCACCAGGCACGCCTCCACGTTCGCGTCGCCGGCCAGCCGCGTGTCCGCGGTGAGCGCGGCCAGGAACGCCTCTGACCAGGCGTCGTCCGCGTCGGCCGCCCCGAGGACGGCGCGGCACACCCGCAGCACGGTGGCGCCGTGCTCGGCCACGGCGGCCTCGAAGGGCGGCATGGTCACGGTGCTCACCTCAGAACAGCCTCGCGGCCCTCTCCTCCAGGTCGAGCAGGAACCTCTTGCGCGCCAGCCCGCCGGCGTAGCCGGTGAGCCTGCCGTCCTTGCCGACCACGCGGTGGCACGGGACGATCACGCTCAGGGGGTTGCGGCCCACGACGGCGCCGACGTCCTTGGGCTTGGCCCCGCCCCCCACCTCGCGGGCCAGGTCGCCGTAGGTGACGGTCTGCCCGTATGGGATCTCCCCTATCAAACCCCACACCAGGGATTGGAACGCTACGCCTCGGGGTTCTAACGCCAGGTCGAAGCTTTTCCGGCCGCCGACGAAGTACTCCGCCAGCTGCTCGGTGACCTCCTCGAACCCGGCGTCGGATCGCGGGCCGAACGCGGCCCGATCCGGCGCGTACCAGTGATGCGGGAAGTACATGCCCGTCAGCTTGCCCCCGTCGGCGACCAGCGTCAGCTCGCCGATCGGCGAGTCGGTGATCGTGTGGGTTGTCATCGCCGTTCTCCTCGTTTCGGTACTGCCATTCGGTAAAACGGCCGGCAGCACGGGAACGTGAGATCAGCGCCGGGCCTGGTTTTCGCTGGCGGCGGCGATGAACGCGTTCATGCGCGCGTCGACCGGGTCGGTCTGCTCCAGGCTCGGGCCATGCCTGGCGCCGGCGACCGGGAACGGCCTGATACGCCGACTGCTCGGCGGCTGCGGTTGCGGCCGGTTCGCGGGCGACCGCTGGCACCTCCGAGTCAGAGCATCAGTGAAGGACTACCGCCTCCAGGTCATGTCAGGTCAGTCGCCTTGTCCCCTCGGGAGGATCGGGAGTCACGTGACCCGGGCGGCCTGGTATCTGGCTGGTGGCGGCTATGCGTTCACCTTTCTTCTTCTGGCGCGCGCTACAAGCGAGCGTCCATGCCGAGAGGATGGCGGCGAACACGAACGGCGAGACCTTCGAGCTGGCCAGGGCCGTTCCGGTCGAGGTGTTGTACACGATGACCACCCGCAGGGCGGCTTCGACGAGGAAGCCGACGCCCCACACGGCCGTGATGATCCGAAGGACGCGCCGGTAGCCCTCGTATTGCCAGAGCCTGGTCATTTCGCGGCCCCGGGCGGTATCGGCCCGGTGAACTCTAAGGCGAAGCCGAACATGAACGGGCGCCGGGCCCACAGCGAGCCCAGGCACGCCACGCCGGGTACGCCTCTACCAGCTCAGCTCCGGCGCGCTGTATCCGCGCTGCGCCGCCTGGAGGAAAGGGCTGGTCCAGGCCCAGGCCCCATCCGGCCAGGGTGGCCAGTCAGCCCGCCACCGCCGTGTTTACGAGCCCACCCAGGCAGGGCCGCGCCGCCCACCTTGCGACTTGACAGCAAAATGCGTTCAATGCTGCTAGAATGCATTCATGACTGCGCTCACGATCCGCGATGTCTCCGACGACGCCGTCCGTACCATGAAGCTCCGCGCTGCTCGCAACGGCCAGTCTCTGCAGGCCTACATGCGTGGCCTGATCGAGAGAGAAGCCGCAAAGCCCACGGTGGCGGAGGCCGTCGAGAACGCCCGCAGGGCTGCGACCGCGGACATCGATACCGCGGACATCCTCACGGCAATCGATGAGGGACGAGCCAGACGTTGATCGTGATCGACTGCTCGGCGATGGTAGAACTCCTCGCCGCCGGCACTGAAGTGGGCGAAGCCATCGCCGACCGTCTGACCGCAACCCAGGCTGTCAGTGCGCCATATGTTCTCGACGAGGAAGTCACCTCAGCGCTCCTTGGCCTTATGCGCAGGCAGAAGATCACCGAACGGGAAGCTGATGCTGCCTTCTGGAACTACCGTGAGTTTCCACTCGAACGGCACGACGTACTGCCTCTGTGGTCACGCATCAAGGTCCTCTACGCCAATCTGTCCGCCTCCGACGCACAATATGTAGCCCTCGCTGAGGCCCTGGGCGTTCCTCTGATCACTGCCGACGCGCGTATCAAGCGCAGCAAAGCCGCCTCCTGCGGAATCGAAGCCTTCGGTACTCACGCCTAATGGCGTGGGCGGCGATAGTTTGCGCACGTACCAAGGACTCCGCATGCGTCGTGTCCACCTCCAGGTCATAGAACACACCCTCGTGAATCGCATGCCTGCCGTCCCACCTTCCACGTGAAGCGCGCCTTGGCGTCGAGCAGGAAGCAGCGGAAGAAGTGCACCGCGTCGAAGTAGCCCTCGTTGTGCATCCGTGACTTGCGCCTGGTCACCTCGCCGAGAGTTTCCGCCCAACCCGAATCCTCAAGTCTCGATACACGCTAATCATGTTCCACATCACTAGATGACACCGCCTGGGACTGCATGGCATCCGGATGACATTTGGTTTGGTAATATGACACCGCCTGAAAACCTACAACGCAATTACTAAATCCTTGCCATGTCGACAAATCGTGAATAGTGTCCCTGGAATGCTACCGTTACGGTAGCTGTCGGGCCATTCCGGTGCTTAGCAACAATGAAATCCGCTTCACCGGCCCGCGGTGACTCTTTCTCATATGCATCTTCGCGATGGAGAAGAATGACAACATCGCTATCTTGCTCAATACTATTGTGAACATCGATGGCATTTGCTATAAGGTTGTGCGTGCCTAGAACAGTTGCATCGTAGACGTTTTGCTGTCCAATTCCCTCGATCGATTTAATTTCGTCCCACCATACGTCGTTGGTCGAGAGCATCTGCAGTTCAGCGTCCTCGAGAACGTTCGCTATGCGCCGCAAGCGCTGTCGTGTGGGGCTTATCAGTGGGTTGAGGTCCCCACGGCTCGCCGTACCAATTCCCATTTGAAGCGCGGAGACTGCAACGCCCCGCTCATCCATCACTTGCCGGACGCGCTCCCACACGCCAGCAGGGATCGTGTCGAAGCGCCCGGCAGCCGTCATACAGCGCAACCGTCCTGTGCAGCGGGCTACAGATACTCCACGCTCACCGTGAACTCCCACCTCGCGCAGGAAACGCATTTGTTCTTCGACGCCGCACACATCTAGAGTCCATTGCGGGTAGCCGTAGCTATTGTTAACGCGACGCAGGCGGCAGCGGAGACCAAATCGCAACATCAGAGCTTGAAGGTCGCGAGCAAGCCGCTCGCTTGTCGTTCCGTAATACACTCTGACCGCACCCGATTTGGCAACTGTTACAGACCCGTCGGTCGACCAGAGGTGGCGCAGGAAGAGGGCCAGCTTCGGCTTGGAAAGCGAGAAGATCTCCTTCGGGAGGAACTTCTCGTGGCTTCGGAGGCCGAACAGGCCCATCGAGTCGAGCCAGGATGCGATCGGGTTCCGCTTGCCGTGGGTCAGGTGATGCGGCGAAGGCAGCCGCAGCGATGCGCAGCGGGCGACCTCGTGGTCGTCGCGGACGGCGGTTACCCCGAAGTGCCTTGCCGCGGCCGCGACTGCGGCCAGGTTGGCCTCGTCCTTGCTTGCGTACCTGATCGGCTGGTTCCTGACGAAGGACCCGTCCCCGATGAGGTGCCCCAGCAGGATGACCTCGGGATCGGGCAGGTCGACTGGGTTCAGTGGCTCCGGGACACTCCGAGGGACGGCTACGCGGGAACCTGGCGCGAGGTCCCCGAGGGACCGCCATCCGTCATAAGTGAGGAACGGGTGGTTCGCCGTGGCCTCGACCTCGCGGCCGGAGCGCAGCCGCACCCGGAAGACCTCCTTGACGCCGCTGGGGAACGCGTGGGTCAAGGTCCGGGGAACGAGGCGCAGCCGGTCGTCGAGTGACCACACGGGAACGTCGCGTGCTCCTGACGAGATCAGCTCGCCGAGCGTGATCTCGCTTCCGGTGTCGGCCCGCAGGATCCGGGTCCCCAGGGTAAGGCAGCCCGACTCGCGCAGGTCGGCCAGGAGCGGGCGTTTGTCGGTTCGCTGCTCGGGGCCGCGGTTGAGCTGGGCGACGGCGACAACGGGGACGTTGAGTTCCTTGGCGAGAAGCTTCAGCGAGCGGGACATCTCCGAGACCTCCTGCTGCCGGTTCTCCACCCGCTTCGGGGAGCTCATCAGCTGCAGGTAATCGATGATCACCAGGCGCAGGTCGTGCCGCTGCTTGAGCCGGCGGCACTTCGCCCGGATCTCCATCATCGACATGTTCGGCGAGTCGTCGATGAACAGCGGGGCGTCAACCACCTCGCTCATCCGCCGGGCCAGCCGGGTCCAGTCGTCCTCGCTCATCTGGCCAGTCCGCATCGAGTGCAGCGCCACCCGCGCCTCGGCGGACAGCAGCCGCATGGTGATCTCGTTGCGGCTCATCTCCAGGCTGAAGATCACCGCCGTGAGCCCGGTCTTGACCGACGCCGCCCTGGCCAGGTCGAGGGCCAGGGTCGAGTTGTGGGTGGGGATCATGCCCTCACCGGCGAGGTAGAGATGATCAGGGCTGTCGACCTGGACGCAGCGCACCGGGCGGGACGGCACCCGCCGGACGTCGACGATGTAACGCCACCGGGTCAGCCGCGGGTCGTTCCGCAGCCGCTCCTTGTGCAGGCGCTGCTTGCGGCTCAGCAGGAACACCTGGTCGTCGGTGAGGAAGCCGACCAGGTAGCGGGGTGACGTCGCCGCCCCGCTGCGTGCCTTCCTGGTGGGCATGGAGCACCGGTAGCCGAGGCTGAGGATCAGCTGCCTGACGTCGCGCGCCAGCCCGGGACTGGTCACGGCCAGGCGGATGGCGCCGTTGGCGGCCAGGGTCCCGCCCATGTCGAGAATGCCCGCGAGCAGCGCCCGCCGCTGTGCCTCGCTGCCGCGCAGATAGGGCGCTGGGACGCGCTTTTCATCGCCGCCGGGAAGCGGCAGCGCGGAGATCGCGGTGAGGTCGGCAGCCGGCACGCGCATGGCGATCTCCGGGTCCGCGATGGTCAGGCCCGCTGGCGCCGTGGACGGCCCGCCGAGCCAGACGCCAAGGGCGTACGGGGGCACCGGCAGGTCGGCATCGGGCAGCTCGATTGGCCCGCACATCGGCACAGCGTGGCTCGGCCGCCCGTTCCCCGCCGCGCGTTCAAGCGCCGCCGCGATCTCCTCCGTGGTCACCACCGCAGCGGTCATCGCCGTGGCGGGGGTGCTGCCCGCCAGGTCCGGCGCGCCGCCAGCGGGCCGACCGTGACCGGGGCGGGTCCAGGTGAGCCACTGATGCTGGCCGTCGGCCACGACGGCCTCCCCGGTGGAGAACACCACCTCATAGCACGGACGCCCGTGCATGACCTCGCTGGCGGCGACCACGGTCACCGGCTTCCCGCTGGAGCCGATCAGCTGGTCGCCCACGCGCACGTCGGCCATGGTGGTCCAGCCGGCCGGCGTCGGCAGCGCGGTGTCCAGCGCCAAGGCCTTGCCGAGGGCCGGCCGCGCCGCGATCACGATCATCTGGCCGGGGTGGAAGCCGTTGGTCAGCGCGTCGAGGTCGGCGAACCCGGTGGGCACCCCGGTCAGCACCCCGCCCCGGCTGCCGATCGCCTCGATCTCGTCGAGCGCGCCCGGCATGATCTCAGACAGCGCCAGGTAGTCCTCACTGACCCGGCGGTCGGTTACCCCGTAGACCTCGGCTTCGGCGCGGTCGACGAGCTCGTCGGCGTCCCCGTCGCCCGAGTACCCGAGCTGGACGATGCGGGTGCCAGCCTCCACCAGGCGGCGGAGGATGGCCCGCTCCCGCACGATCCTGGCGTAATAGCCGGCGTTCGCCGCGGTGGGCACGCAGGCGATCAGCGTGTGCAGGTACGGCGCCCCGCCGACCCGGCCAATCTCGCCCCGCTTGGTCAGCTCGTTCGCCACGGTGACCGGGTCGGCCGGCTCGCCCCGGCCGTACAGGTCGAGGATGACCTCGTGCACGAGCTGGTGCGCCGGCCGGTAATGATCGCCAGGCCGGATCACCTCGAGCACGTCGGAAATCGCGTCCTTGGACATCAGCATGCCGCCCAGGACGCACTGCTCCGCGGCCAGGTCGTGCGGGGGGGTCCGCTCGAATTCCTCACCGCGGGGGGCTATCTCCGCCACACTCACCAGGTGCCACCTCCCCCATTGCGGCTGGCATTCCCGCGGCCGCCCGCGCGGGCCATTGAAGCCGTTGTACCGGACGGCTCGGACAGTCTGGCGCGACCGCCCGTGGGCGTCCAGCGATGCTGTGCACAAGCCTGTGGATAGCCTGTGCAGACACGCCGCCGTCGCTGTGCGCAGCATGGGGATGGCGCTGTGGATACTCCTGGCCTGCTCACCATTAGAGGGCGCCTGCCTGGGATTTTGCCGTCCACGGGTTGTGCGCGGGAAAAACTTCTTGGCCTCGGGGCCGTCCACAATGGCCAGAAGTTATCCACATTAGGAATTTCACGTACGACGTTACATGTGAAACCGTCGCAGTCAGCGTTCCGCCACGCGGAGTACGCCCGTGAGGGATCGCACAGGCCGGCCCGCGAGCGATGCAGCGGACACGTTGCGGGCCGCACCCGGTAACCCAGCCGGGGAGGGGCAGCAGGAGGCAGGACGAGCGGCACGACCGTGCCGCCAGCGGAACGCGAGCGGGCACCAGCGGGATGCCCGCGTTTGGCAGACGAGCCGCCGATCGACTCTCTAGCATTCGACCATGTGTTCGACTACCAGGGGGCAGCTTGGCCGGATCTGCCGGGCCATCGAGGAACTCGCGGCCCGCTCGTCCGGCGCGGCCGATCCGGACGCAGCGGCGGACCCCGCTCCGCGCAGGGGCGGCGGGGACCACTGCGCGGCCCGGGATGGAACCGCGGGCCAGGAACGCCAGAACGAGAACAACTCGGTGCCCGAGTCCCAGCCGGAGACCGCGGCTGACCCTCGCCCGGCGGTGGCAGGCGACGCAGACTTGGTAGCCCGGCTGGCCGCGATCTGGGAAATGGTCGCGGCCGCCGACCCCGAACTGGCGAAACGCCTGCCCGGCTACCTGTCCGCCGCCGAATGACGCTTCTGCAGCTCCATCTTTTACTTCGTTTCAGTCATGATCACGGCAATTATGCCCTGGTTTGGGTTACCGTTCGAGATAAAAGATGAAACGATCAAGGCCGTCGTAGGGTACGTGGCTGGCCTCAGGGCGCCGTGGCTGCGGGTTGGAGTGCCAGGCGGTCTGTGGTTCGGGTCCACGATGATGCGAGGCGGCGGTGTGCCCGGGATCAGGCGCCGACGACCTCGACGTCGAGGGTGGCGGTCACCTCGGGGTGCAGCTTGACGGTCACCTGGTGCGCGCCGACGGTCTTGATCGGGTTCTTG
>JASHPR010000670.1 GCA_030038015.1 Streptosporangiaceae bacterium | reverse complement strand
ATGTCGAACAGCAGCGCGGCCTTGGTCGGCGCGGCCGGGATGAAGCCGAGGAAACGGGGGCTGTCCGCCGAGATCACCGCGGGCGCCAGGCACGACGCCCAGACGCCGAGCACCTGGTCCGGGTTGTGCGGCAGGTCACCGAGCAGGCCCCGCAGCGCGACGTCGAACTCGGCCGGGTCGCGCGAGCCCTCGTCCAGTGGGACCGGGTCAAGCCGCAGCCGGTTCTCCGCGTATGCGAGCACCGACCTGATCATCTGCTCCGTGGTGGCATCGACACTGTGCATGAAGCGAAACGTAGCGCGGCCGGCCGGGACGGGCCCGGCCGGCCGCGTGCCGGTTGTCAGGCGCTCTGCGGTTCCAGGGCGCGGTCTGGCAGGTCAGGCAGGCGGGACGCGCGGACGCGGAGGCCGGCGGTGCGCACCAGCACCGGGCGCAGCAGCCGCGCCGGGCCGATCTTGCGGGCGGGGCCGAGGTCGGTGGCCAGCACCGGCTGGCGCGGACGCTGGGCTTCGCCTGGATCGGCCTGTTCACGTTCCTCATCGCCCCGCCGCACGGGTCGCTCGCCACGGCGGTTCAGATCGCGGCCTACGCCCTGGCGGCCGCCGGGCTGCTGGCGTGGACCCTGAGCGAGATGCACCCCGCTGCGGCGAGGTACCGGGCGTGGCTGCTGCCCATGGCCCTGGGCGCGGTCGCCGTCGGCTCGGGATACGGGCTCACCGGCATCGGGAACGGCTCCGGCTGCTGAACGGCACCCTTGAGGTGGGGCGGCGTGACGGTGAGTGGGTCGTCACCGCGGAACTGCCGTGCCCGGGGAAGCCGGAGCAGCCGCGGCAGGCCGCCGCCGACGGCGAGCAGGCGCTGCGCCTGGTGGCTGAGCACAAGCCCGGCGCGATCCTGCTCGACCTGCACATGCCCGTGCTCGACGGCATCGCCGCCACCCGCCGGCTTGCCGCCGAGTACCCCGGGGTGGACTCGCCCTCATCGCGCGCGGCATGACCAACCCGGAGATCGCCGCGCAGCTTTTCCTCAGCAACCACACGATCAATACCCCACATCAGCCGGATCTTCGCGAAGACCGGGTCGAGGGACCGGGCCGCTGCGATCGGCTACGCGTAACGGCACAACATCGGCTGACCGCCAGCCCGGGGAGTTCTCCCTTCGCATCCCGCCGCCGGGCGGCTACCGTTACCCGGGTGCGGACCCGGGAGCGATCGTGACCAGCGGGCTTCACGACGGCCCGGACGCGCCCGGCACCCCGTACCCGCTCGACCCGCTGTCTGCCGGCGAGATCCGGGTGGTCGCCGGCGCCCTGCGGCGTGACCGCGGCGTCGAGCCCCCGGGCTGGCGGTTCGCCGCGATCGATCTCGTCGAGCCGGCCAAGGCGGCCGCCGGCCCGCCCGGCCGGGAGGCGGCCGCGGTGTGCTGGAACCGCGCGGACGGCCAGGCCTACCGGGGGCATGTGTCGCTGCCCGGCGGCGCCGTGACCGGCTGGGAGCACCTGCCCGGCGTGCAGCCGAACATGACCGTGGACGAATGGCACGAGTGCGACGCGATGCTGCGCGCCCACCCGCTGCTCACCGGGGCGCTGGCCCGCCGCGGCATCACCGACATGTCGCTGGTGCTCACCGACGTCTGGGCGTACGGGGCCGCGCTGGTCCCCGAGCGCTACCGCGGGCTGCGGATCGGCTGGGCCGACGTGTGGCACCGGGGCAGCGAGGACGGCAACCCGTACGCGCACAGCGTCTCCGGGCTGCACCCGATCGTGGACCTCAACCGGATGCAGCTGCTGGAGCTCGAGGACGTCCTGCCGGACGGGGCCGCCGAGCCGCCCGGCGTGATGGGGGAGTACCTGCCCAAGCTCACCGGGATGCCGCTGCGCGAGGTGAAACCGCTGCAGCTCAGCCAGCCCGACGGCGTCTCGTTCACGCTGGAGGGCCGGGTGCTGCGCTGGCAGAACTGGGAACTGCGGGTGGGCTTCAACCACCGCGAGGGCCTGGTGCTGCACCAGGTGGGGTTCCGGGACGGCGGGCGGCTCCGGCCGGTGGCGCACCGGCTGTCGTTCGCCGAGATGGTGGTGCCGTACCGGGACCCGGCCCCGGACCACTACCGGCGGACGGCGTTCGACATCGGCGAGTGGGGGCTCGGCTTCATGACGACCTCGCTCGAGCTGGGCTGCGACTGCCTCGGCGAGATCACCTACCTGGACGCGGTCGTGCACGACTCCCGCGGCGAGCCGGTCACGATACCCAACGCGATCTGCATCCACGAGGAGGACAACGGGATCGGCTGGAAGCACGTGGACGACCGGGCGGGCAGCGAGTCACGGCGGGCCCGCCGCCTGGTGATCTCGTTCCACGTGACGGTCGCGAACTACGAGTACCTCGTGTACTGGCGCTTCTACCAGGACGGCAGCATCGAGTGCGAGGTGCGTGCCACCGGGATCATGGTCACCTCGTACTTCCCGGACGGCCGGAAACCGCCCTACGGCACGCTTGTCGACCAGCGGACCTACGCCCCGTTCCACCAGCACTTCATCGTGGCACGCCTCGACCTGGACGTCGACGGGCCGGCCAACACGGTCTATGCGTCGCAGTCCGAGCCCGCGGCGGCGGGCCGGGACGACCCGTACGGCCTCGGCCTGACCATCCGCGACACCCCGCTGCGCACCGAGACAGCGGGCAGGCAGGACTACGACTGGGCCGTGCAGCGCTTCTGGAAGGTCGTCAACCACGGCGTGCGGAACGGCCTGGGCACGCCGGTGGCCTACAAGCTGGTTCCCGGGGCGGCGTTCCCGCCGATGATCGACCGCACGTCCCCGGCGTTCCGGCGGGCCGAGGTCATCGGGCACACGCTCTGGGTCACGCCACACCGGGACGACGAGCGCTGGCCGTGCGGTGAGTTCCCGAACCTCAGCGAGCAGGATCCAGGGCTGCCCCGGTGGACCGCGCAGGACCGGCCGATCGAGGACACCGACGTCGTGCTGTGGTACGTGTTCGGCATCCACCACATCACCCGGCCGGAAGACTGGCCGGTGATGCCCGTGGACACGGTGTCGTTCTGGCTCAAGCCCTTCGGGTTCTTCGACCGCAACCCGGCGCTCGACGTCCCGCCGGCACACTGATCACTCGATCGGGGCGCAAGCACGCTGCGGGGCGGTCCAATTCCGGGAGATGAAAAACAGGGCAACCTCGCGCGGATTCAATTCCCCGGCTGAGCAGGCTTGTCGTCCGCTGGCCCGCACTGCCGCCGGTGGTGTCGTACCAGACCTTGAGGGGCCAGCCTGCAGCGGCCAGGACGCAGGCGTGCTCAGCCCGGCCAGGTGCGCTGCGCGATCCGGGCGACAAGCTCCAGCTTGGCGCGCTGCCCGTGGGCGGAGACCGGATTGTCGCCGGGGACCGACGCGAATCCGCACTGGGTGCTGAGGGCCAGCTCGGCGAGCGGCTTGAGCCTGCCCGCCTCGGCGATCCTGGCCCTGATCTCGGCCATGTCCTCAAGGTGATCAGACTTGGTGGTGAGCAGCCCGAGCACCACGATCGTTCCTGGCCGCACGTCGGCCAGTGGCTCGAAGGTCCCGGCCCGGTCGGAGTCGTATTCAAGCAGCAGCCGGTCGAACTGGAGCCGGCCGAACAGCTGGCGCGAGATGGCGCCGTACCCGCCGGCCGAGTGCCACATCCCGGCCGGCCCGTTGCCGCGGCAGATGTGCAGCGCCCTGGTGATGCCGCTGATGCCCGCGAAGAGCGAATTGTCGAGCTCGGCGTCGAAGACCGTCTCGGCTTCGGGGTCGCGGCCCTCGGCCCGCATCCTGGCGCGATAGTCCGGATCGCAGAGCGAGCCGTAATTGGGCGCGTCGAGCTGGATGTAATCGCAGCCAAGCCCGATCAGTTCGGCGACCACCCCGCGCTGGTAGTCGCGGATGTCGGTGAGGAACTCCGCGCAGTCGCGATAGGCCTGCGTGGAGTGCTGGGCCGACCAGTACCGCCGGTGGTAGCTCGGCGCGGCCATCGTGAACTTGGTCCTGCTGCGCGCGTGCCGGGCGAGGAACGCGTACTCGTCGGCCATGCTGCCGATCCGCGGCGCGTCTGCTACTCGCCGGACCACCGCCGGGTAACCGAACCCGGTGCCGGCCCCGCCGGCCGCAGGCATGGTGCCGGCCGCGCCGCCCTGCTGCCCGGTGCCGGCCGCGCCGGGCGGATGATCGCCGCTGCCATCGCGCTCCCCGGTGCCGCCGCGCCAGTTGAGCTGCCCCCGGCCTGGCGTGGCCGCGAAGGCGCCGACGAACCGCGGCGCCTGCGCCCAGGAGGTGCGGCGGAGTTCGCCGTCGGTGATGACGTCAAGCCCCAGCTCCTCCTGCAGTCGCACCGCTTCGAGCACTGCCGCGTCGAGTACCTTCACCGCCGCGCCGCTGTCTGCACCGCGGGCGGCCCGGGCAACCTCCGCCGTCCGCAGCAGGCTGCCCACGGTCTCCGCTCGGGGCTCCTCGCGCATGTCTCTCTCTCCCTCGGGGCCAACCTGTCCTTCGCCGGAACTCTCTGCCCCGGCGGATATCTCTCCCCGGCGGGCATCTGTCCCTGACGGAGCCCGTGCGTTCAGCGGCCGATCTTGGACAGCCCTGGGACAGCCCTGGCCGGGTTCTCGTTGAAGATCTTTTTCTTGTCCTGCTCGGACAGGAAGAAGGAGCCGCCGATCACCGGCGGCTGGCGCATCGCGGTGCCCCCGCCCGCTGGCCGCCGGGCTACTCCCATTGGACGAAGGCCATTCCGGTGCCGGTCCCCGCCGGGCTGCGGTACCCGGGGACGTAATCGATGACGGTTGGGGCCAGGCCCGCCAGCGCCCCGGCCGCGGTTACCCAGTTCAGGATCTCCGACGTGCCCGAACGCAGCTGCCTGCGGGAAAGCGAGCAGAGACTGTCCGCGTCATGCTGCGTGATACCGGAAAGGACCCGGCGGTCCAAGTCTTCGTCGACGACGAAATGGCTGAGCCCGCCTGAAGCGATGAGGGCCACGCGCGCGTCGTTTGCCCAGCTTTCCACGGCGTCCCTGATCACTAGCCCCAACGAGTAGCAGCGGCCGGCCGACGGCACATTGGGCGGGTAGTACGTGTTGATGAACACCGGGACGATCGGGATGTCGGCGCGCAGCCCGAGCCGGTACCGCGGGAACGTGAAGGCGTGGCCAAGGCTGCGTCCGGCCGGCTGCCGCGTGAAAACGGTGACGTCGAACTCCGCGCCGGTCAGCTTCTCGGCGATGTGCAGGCTCAGCTCGGTGCCGACCGGGTGGCTGGCCGGCTCGCGGGCGTGCACGGCCCACGAGGCAGCCCGGATCCCGTCGGGCATCCGGTCAAGCGCCGCACCGCTCGGCGGCAGGTCCACCAGCTCCTCCCCCGCGAAGAAGGCGAACGCGGGGATGCCGTCGTCGAGGAAGAGCTCCCGCTGATCGTCGCCGATGATGACCGCGACATCC
>JASHPR010000669.1 GCA_030038015.1 Streptosporangiaceae bacterium | reverse complement strand
TTCCCTCCGCTAGCTCTTGTAGTACCGGTCGATCGTGGCCAGCACCTCGTCCAGGATCGCCAGCCCTTCCTTGGCCTCAGCCTCTGATACCGTGCACGGCGGCACCACGTGCAGCCGGTTGAAGTTCGTGAACGGCATCAGCCCGCGCGCGAGGCATTCAGTAACCAGATCGTTCATCGCCGCGGAGGTTCCGCCGTAAGGCGCCAGCATTGCCCGGGTTGACCGGTCGGAGACAAGGTCAAGCGCCCAGAACACGCCGAGCCCGCGTACCTCACCGATCACTGGATGCCGCTGCGCGAGCTCGAGCAGGCCCGGGCCGAGCACCTGCGCCCCAATGAGCGCCGCATTCTCCACGATGTGCTCGTCCCGCATCGCGTCGATGGCCGCCACGATCGACGCGCACCCCAGCGGATGGCCCGAGTACGTCAGCCCACCCGGGAAGACACGCTCGTCGAAGGTAGCGGCGATTTGGTCAGAGATGATCACCCCGCCGATCGGCACGTATCCGGAGTTGGCTCCCTTCGCGAACGTGATCAGGTCCGGCACCACGCCGTAGTGCTCGAACGCAAACCAACTGCCCGTCCGCCCGAACCCGCACATCACCTCGTCGGCGATGTAGACGATGCCGTAGCGATCGCACAACGCCCGCACGCCGGCCAAGTACCCCGGCGGCGGGACCAGTACCCCTGCCGTTCCGGGGATCGTCTCGAGCAGGATTGCCGCTATCGTCGACGGCCCCTCAAACTGGATCACCTGTTCAAGGTGCGCGAGCGCACGAACGCATTCCTCCTCCTCGGTGCTCGCCCAGAACGAGGACCGGTACAGGTACGGCCCGAAGAAGTGCACGTGGCCGGTCGCATACTCGTTAGGCCACCGCCGCGGGTCGCCTGTCGAGGTGATCGCGGCGCCAGTATTGCCATGGTAGGAGCGGTAGCTGCTGAGGACTTTGGCCCGGCCGGTATGCAGCCGGGCCATCCTGATGGCGTTCTCGTTCGCGTCGGCACCGCCATTGGTGAAGAACACCTTGCGCATGCCCCTTGGCGCCAGCGCCGCGATGCGCGCCGCGGCCTGGCCTCGAGCCTCGTTCGCATGCTGTGGCGCGATCGTCGCCAGCCTGGCGGCCTGCTCGGCGATGGCCGCGATCACCCGCGGGTGCTGGTGCCCAATGTTGGTGTTGACCAGCTGAGAGGAGAAGTCCAGGTACCGCTTGCCGTCGTAGTCCCAGAAGTACGACCCCTGGGCCCGCGCGATCGGCAATGGACTGAGCGCCAGCTGCGCGGACCAGGAGTGGAACACGTGCATCCGGTCCATCGCCAGGACGTCAGCACCGCGGGCCGCGTCATTGTCGCGATCGTTCATGTCTGCCAGTTCTGTGAGAAGGGGGACCGGCGGCCGACCTCGAGGATCTGGTCCGGATCGGCCGCCGGAATCGGACGGCCGACAAATGACCGCACGTTGCGGCGTGAGGTAATCGCCTGCCAAGTCTGCATGACACTGCCAAGCCTGCCATGGCCGGTTCATTCTCCGGCACCCCGGCCCGCAGCGAGCCTCATTCGTGCGTCGGCGCGGAACCACTTGCCGGCGCCGGTCAGCTCGCTGCGCTGAGCGGGCGGATGCCCGCCAGCTCGGCTCGAAATTGGCTCCGCCTCATGGCTGACTTCACACAGATCCGCCAGTTCAGAGCGCCTCAGCCGGTTCTGCACATTGCGCTGACCTTCTAACTAACCGTCCTGTCCCACTGCACCCCGCCACCTAGAGTGCGCGCCGCGCCGCGGAGTTCACCCGCCACCTGCCCAGCCGGTGGAAGCAAGCGCGGCGATACTCGATCGAGCCGCACGGGTAACCAGCCGACCAGGGCCGGGCGATGACCCCTAAGCTCGTGGCGTGGCCAGGTACTTCGACATCCATCCGGCCAACCCGCAGCGGCGCGCGATCGTCCAGATCGCCGATATCGTGCGCGCGGGCGGCGTGATCGCCTACCCGACAGACTCCTGCTACGCGCTCGGGTGCCAGCTCGGCAACAGGGACGGCATGGCCAGGATCAGGTCGATCCGCGGCCTTGACGACCGGCACCACCTCACACTGGTATGCCAGGACTTCGCCCAGCTCGGCCAGTTCGCGTACGTGGCCAACACGGTGTTCCGGGCCATCAAGGCGGCGACCCCGGGTAGTTACACGTTCATCCTGCCCGCGACCAAGGAGGTGCCGCGTATCCTGCAGCACCCGAGGAAGAAGACCGTCGGGGTGCGGATCCCGCGCCACGTGGTGACCCAGGCGCTGCTCGCCGAACTCGGCGAGCCGCTCGTCTCAAGCACCCTGCTGCTGCCCGATCAGGACGAGCCCATGACCCATGGGTGGGAGATCGCTGAGCTACTTGACGACGCCGTGGACGCGGTGATCGACTCAGGCGATTGCGGCACCGAGCCCACAACGGTGATCGACTTCTCTCAGCAGGAGCCCGAGATCGTGCGCCGCGGAGCAGGCGATACGTCCGGTTTTGAGTGAACCCTGGGGCACCCCGCCTGGGCGG
>JASHPR010000668.1 GCA_030038015.1 Streptosporangiaceae bacterium | reverse complement strand
GGTCATCCTGATGTGGATCGACCTGGCCACGCGCCCCGGCATGTCCAGCGGCGTCAAGGTCGCCTGGGCGATTTTCGGCCTCCTCCCGCTCGTCCCGTTCATCTACGTGCTCACCGGCGGCGACCTCTGGTGACCGGCCGGCCTGCGGCCCCGCGTCGCGCAGCCGCGATCCGCTGAACCCGGCCGTCGAGCCCGCGACCCGGCGCCGGAACGGCCAGATCGACGGGGTGATCCTCAGCTCGATCCCGGCACGGGCGTGCCGGCCGATGACATGCGCCCACAATCTCGCACCAGGCCGCCGCGGATCCGTCGCCGCGCACGCAGGCCCACCCCATTATCGGGATATAACGGCCAAAGCCTCCCGCCGGAACGCCGTCCGGACGGCCAGGGCGGCTCCGTCAATGATGTGGTGGTCACCACGCTGTCATCAGAGCAACAGCGTTGTCACCACCACGCTGTTGGATCGCCAGGAGCGGCCGGTGGTCCTCGGCCGCGGGCGGGATCACCAGCGCGATCGCGGAGGCGCTCGCCGGGGCCGGCGTGGCGGCGCTGCGCTACGACAAGCGCGGCGTCGGGGCCAGCGGCGGCGACTACTACCGGGCCGGGATGGGCCAGCGCCTCGCCGACGCGCGCGCCGCGCTTGGCTGGCTCGCCGGCCGGGCTGCCGGGCTCCCGCTGCTGGCCATGGGGCACAGCGAGGGCACCTACCACGCGGCGCAGCTGGCGGCCGACGGGGCCGTGGCCGGGGCCGTGCTGCTCTCCGGGTCGCCGCGGACCGGCGGCGAGATCCTCGCCTGGCAGACCGGCCAGCTCGCGGACAAGCTGCCGAAGGCGAGCAAGATCGTGCTGCGGCTGCTGCGCACCGACGTGGTCAAGGCGCAGCGCAGGAACCAGGACCGGATCATGGCGTCCTCGCGGGACGTCATGCGCATCCAGGGCACGAAGGTCAACGCGCGCTGGGTCCGTGACTTTGTCACCTACGACCCGGCGCCCGTGCTGGCCCGGGTCACGGTGCCGGTGCTGGCCATCACCGGGGGGCACGACATGCAGGTGCCGCCCGAGGACGTCGAGGCCATCGGCCGCCTGGTCCAGGGGCCGTTCGAGGGCCACGTCGCCGGCGACCTGAGCCACCTGCTCCGTCCCGACCCCGGCTGGGCGGGCCCGCGTGGCTACCGGCGCGCGGTGCGCCAGCCGGTGAGCCCCGAGCTGCTCGGCCTCATCACGACGTGGGTGGCGGAGCGCTGGGGCCGGCCATCCGCTGCGGCCTCCTAGCAGCCAGGGCGGCCGGTCAACGCCCGCATCGCGGCGGTCATCGCCGCCGCAGGCAGGGACCGCGCCAGATAGCGGGCGGCACACCAGGGCGCCGGCCGGCGACACGTTCTGGCTTCTGCCCCGTGGTGCCCCGCGGCGGCTGTGTTACGCGTAACATGGCTCAATGGATGAGACCCGGGACTGCGAGCAGTGCGGTGCCGTGTTCGCGCCGCGGCGGGAGCACGCCCGGTTCTGCTCCGCGCGCTGCCGGGTCACGTGGAACCGGGAGAACGCGCGGGATCCCGCGGCCGAGGCGAGCGCGCTTGACTGGTCCATCACCGCGATGCGCGATGCGACGGGACGGCTTGCGCAGGTCACGGGGCGGCACCGGCCGCGGGCGTTCGCGGCCATCACCGAGGCGGTCTGGTGGGTCACGATCGTCGATGCCACGCTGGTACGCCATCACCCGGACACGTACGACGCCGTGCTGGCAGGCCGGCGCGTGGCGGAACGCCGGCTGATCGAGGGAACCCTGGCCGGCCTGCGCTTTGTCAGGAACCGGATGGGCCAGTACCTCGATCCCCTCGACTTCATCCAGCCCGGGCAGCCCGGCGAGCCCGGGGACGCTCACCCCGGGGACGGCGACGCCTGCGTCATGTCCTGGACGTGGAAGCCGGTCCCTGCGCCGAGGCTCGCGTCGCTGCCGCCGCGCGGGCAGGCGTGGGAAAGGACGCGGTACCGCTCGTATCAGTCCCGGCTGGCTGGGCACACCATCGGGGAGACCTTTCAGCAATCCGCCGCGTTCCTCGAACTGGCCGCCGCCCAGGCAGCCCGGGACGCGGAAAAGGCGTTCACGGTTCGTCCTGCCATGCGTATCTAGGTGTCGGCTTCCGTCGACGGGGGACACTAGGCGCCATGGCGATGCCTGCGCCATGGCAGTGCAAAGGTGCAGCCAGGCGGCCCGAAGCAGCGCGATATGGCGATTGGACCCGGTATGCGCACCAGCAAGCGCCCGATCACACCGCTCGCAGCGGTGGCAGGGGGTCTCCTGGCGGGGGCTGTGGGCACCGCCGCCATGGACATGGCCCGGTACGCCAGGTACCGCCGTGAGGGCGGCAAGGAGAGCCTGCTGGCGTGGGAGTTCCCGCCCGTGGACAGCTGGGAGAAGGCCCCGGAACCCGGGCAGGCCGCCAAGCTGCTGATCGAGGGCTTCACCCAGCGGGAGCTCCCCGACCGCTGGGCCTGGCTCACCAGCACCGCCGCGCACTGGGCCTACGGGTCGGGGTGGGGGGCGATCTACGGCATCCTGGCCGGGTCAGTGCGCAGGCCGTCCGTCCTGTACGGGCTGCCGTTCGGCGCCGTCGTGTGGGGCAGCGGCTACGTGGCCCTGCCGGCCGCGGAGCTGTACCGGCCGATCTGGGAGTACGACACGCGGACCCTGGCCAAGGACCTGGGCGGCCACCTCGCCTACGGCGCGGGGACGGGGGCCTGCTTCTGGCTGTTCGCCACGGCCTGGCGGACGGGCAAGGCAGGTAGATGAGCAGGCAGCCGAGCTCGCCGCCGGACGGCGACAAGCCCGTCGGCTCGGCCCCGCCGCCGCCGCCGAGCTGGCGGCACTGGCTGTGGCCGATCGCGCTCCTGGCGGTGTTCCTGCTGTACCTGTTCCTGCCGGGGATCAACGTCAAGACGCCGGTCAGCCTGACATACTCGCAGTTCATCGCCGACGCCGGCGCGCACAAGATCAAGACGGTGACGTTCGCCAGCGGCTCCAGCGGCGCCAACACGACGGCGTCCGGTGACCTGTCGAACGGCACCTCGTACACGACGGTCATCCCCGGCTCGCCCAGCACCGCGCTCAGCCAGCAGCTCAGCGCGGACGGCGTGTCGATCTCCGCGTCGGCGCCGAGTTCCAGCGTGGGCACCGACCTGCTGTACTGGCTGATCCTGCTGCTGCCGGTCATCCTGGTGATCTGGCTGTTCCGGCGGATGGCCCGGGCAGGCGGGGGAGCGGCCGGAGGCCTGCTGGGCGTGGGGCGGTCGCGGGCGAAGGTGTTCGACGCCGAGCGGCCGCAGACCAAGTTCAGCGATGTG
>JASHPR010000667.1 GCA_030038015.1 Streptosporangiaceae bacterium | reverse complement strand
GTGCGCGCCCGCCATCCCGGCGACCGGGATGGTCTGCCGCGGCGCGGCCTGCCGGGCAGGCTGGGCAGCCAGGCCAGCCGGCTGCACGTGCTGCAGCAGGCGCATCAGCAGGCCGACGGCGGTGGGCCGGGCGGCGGGATCCTTCGCCAGGCACTCGGTGATGACGGCGCGCAGGTGGCCGGTGAGCGCGCCGAGGTCAGGCCCGCCCTGGGTGATCTGGTGGATGATCGCGGCCATGTTCGGCGCGTGGAACGGCGGGTTGCCCGTCGCCGCGAAGGTGACCGTCGCGGCCCAGGCGAACACGTCGGCAGCCGGCCCGGCCGGCTGCCCCCGCACCACCTCCGGCGCCATGTAGCCGGGCGTGCCGAACACCTGGCTGGTGAGGGTGGCCGTGGTGTCGCCGGAGCGGGCGATGCCGAAGTCGATCACCCGCACCCCGTCCGGTCCCATCAGCACGTTGCCCGGCTTGACGTCGCGGTGGATCACGCCCGCCTGGTGAATCGCTGACAGCGCGGTCGCCGTGGCCACCGCGAGCCGGTCCAGCGCCGAGCCGGACAGCGGGCCCTCCGCGGCGACCACGGCCTGCAGCGACGGCCCGTCGATGAACTCGCTGACCACGAACGGCTCGTCGCCCTCGAGCCGGGCATCGATGATGGCGGCCGTGCAGAACGGGGCGACCCTGCGGGCCGCGGCGACCTCCCGGGCGAAGCGCGCCCTGGCCACCGGGTCCCTGGTCCACTCGGCGCGCAGCAGCTTCACCGCGGCCGGCTCGCCCGACGGCGTCCAGCCCAGATAGACCGTGCCCTGGCCGCCCTGGCCGAGCCGCCCGGACAGCCGGTAGGCGCCCAGCCAGCCGGGGTCGCCGGGCAGCAGCGGGGCCACGTTCGCCATGGCACCATCGTGGCATGCACTCCGGAGCGCGGACAGTCACAATCCTGGCGGCGCGTGCCGGGCCGCCCCCGAGCCGTAAGAGCCATGCCAGATGAGCAGAAAGCACACGAACTGGGCGGGCAACGTCACCTTCGGCGCCGAGCGCCTGCACCGGCCGTCGTCCGTGCCGCAGCTGCAGCACCTGGTCGCCCGGAGCCGGCGGATCCGGGCCCTGGGCACCGGCCATTCGTTCAATGGCATCGCCGACTCCCCGGGCGATCTCGTCTCCCTGGCCGGGCTGCCCCGGGTGATCGAGGCCGGCACGGCGGACGCGGCGGTGACGGTCAGCGCGGGCCTGGCCTACGGCGAGCTGGCGGTGGCGCTGAACGCGGCCGGGCGGGCCCTGCACAACCTGGCGTCGCTGCCGCACATCTCGGTGGCCGGCGCGTGCGCCACCGGGACGCACGGCTCGGGCGAGCGCAACGGCAGCCTCGCGGCGGCGGTCTCGGCCGTGGAGATGGTCACCGCGGAGGGCGACCTCGTGACGGTCAGCCGCGACGCCGACCCCGGGACGTTCCCGGCGGCCGTGGTGAGCCTCGGCGCCCTCGGCATCGTCACCCGGCTCACCCTCGACACGCTGCCAGCGTTCGACGTCCGGCAGTTCGTGTACGAGGACCTGCCCGGCGACCAGGTGGCCGGGCACTTCGACGAGATCGCCGGCAGCGGGTACAGCGTGAGCCTGTTCACCGACTGGCGCAGCTGGACGTTCCGCCAGGTGTGGCTGAAGCGCCGGGCCGACGCGGCGGATTCCTGGGCGCCCGGGCCCCGGTGGATGGGCGGGCGGCTGGCCGACGGCCCCAGGCACCCGGTGCCCGGCATGCCCCCCGGCAACTGCACCGAGCAGCTCGGGGTACCCGGCCCCTGGCACGAGCGGCTGCCGCACTTCCGGCTGGAGTTCACCCCCAGCGCCGGCGACGAGCTGCAGTCCGAGTACCTGCTGCCCCGGGCATGCGCGATCGACGCGCTGCGCGCGCTGCGCCCGGTCGCCGGCCTGATCGCCCCGGTCCTGCGGATCTGCGAGATCCGCACGGTCGCCGCCGACGAGGCGTGGCTGAGCCCGGCCTACCGGCGGGACACGGCTGCCTTCCACTTCACCTGGGTCAAGGACTGGCCCGCGGTCGCGCCGGTCCTGCCCGTCATCGAGGAGCGCCTGGCGCCGCTGCAGGCCAGGCCGCACTGGGGCAAGCTCTTCGCCGCCAGCCCGGAGGCCCTGCGCGGGCTCTACCCGCGGCTCGATGACTTCAGGCAGCTGATGCGCTGCCACGACCCGGCGGGCAAGTTCCGCAACGACCTGCTCGACCGTTACCTCCCGCCTGCCGGGTGACCGAGGGACCGCTCACGATCTGCTCAGGTTACGTGCAGAACGTTTTCATCACCGGCTGAGCATCTCCAGGCACAATAATCGCAGGGTGAGCAGAAACCCATAGCAAAGGCGGACAGATGCTACGGAAAGCTGGCAGCCGGCTGCGGGGCGCAGCATGGGTCACTGGCCCGGCAGCATGGACCACCGGCCTGCTTGCGCTCATCCTCACGCTCGCCACGGTGATCTGGCTGGCCGCGCCCGCCGCTCCGGCGGCCGCGACGCTGACGGCGCTGGCGACCCCCGTCTCGTTCAGCGGGACCCCCACCGTCGGGGCGCTGTTCACCGTCAGTGACGGCCAGCTCGGCACGCACTTCTGCACCGCGAGCGTGGTGAACAGCCCGGCAGGCAACCTGATCCTCACCGCGGCGCACTGCCTGCCGGGCTCCTCGGCAGCCAGCGCCGGAAGCATCGCGTTCGTGCCCGGGTATGTCGACGGCACCACCCCGGCAGGAGTGTGGATGGTCACCGGGACCTTCGTGGACCCGGCGTGGTCAGCCACGGCTAACCCGGATGATGACTTCGCGTTCCTCACCGTGGCGCAGCCGGGCAGCAGCACGCCGATCGAATCCGTCACCGGTGCCGAGAACCTGGGAATCAATGATCCGCCCAGCGGCATCGTGCAGGTAATCGGCTACCCCGATACCCAGAATCAGCCGATCATCTGCCAGAACCGCACCACCATGTTCAGCCCCACCCAGACACAGTTCGACTGCGACGGCTACACGGTGGGCACCAGCGGCAGCCCGCTGCTGACCGGTGCCGCCACGGCTCGCGGCGGGCAGACCGTGATCGGCGTCATTGGCGGCTACGAGCAGGGCGGGGACTCGCCCGACGTCTCCTACGCCGCGGCATTCGGCCCCAGCGTGCAGGCCCTCTACGAGGTCGCGGTGGCCCAGGGCTGAGGCTCAGCCGAAGACCACGGTTCGCGCGCCGGCCAGCAGCACCCGGTCCTCGGCGTACAGGCGCACCGCCCTGGCCAGCACCAGCCGCTCGACGTCGCGGCCGATCGCCACGAGCTGCTCGGGGCTGTGGGCGTGCCCGACCCTGGCCACGTCCTGCTCGATGATCGGCCCCTCGTCCAGGTCGGGGGTGACGAAGTGCGCGGTCGCCCCGATGAGCTTGACGCCGCGCTCGTAGGCCTGGTGGTAGGGCCTGGCCCCCTTGAAGCCCGGCAGGAAGGAATGGTGGATATTGATCACCCGGCCCTGCATCCTGCGGCACAGGTCGTCGGAGAGCACCTGCATGTACCGGGCCAGCACGACCACGTCGATCCGGTGCTCGGCCACCAGCTCGAGCAGCCGCCGCTCGGCCTCGGGCTTGGTCGCCGCGGTGACCGGGATGTGCCGGTAGGGAAGGCCGTAGCGCTCGGCGAGCGGCCGGCAGGTCTCGTGGTTGGACACCACGAGCCGCAGGTCGGCGGGGAGCTCCCCGACGTCCCAGCGGTACAGCAGGTCGCGGAGGCAGTGATCGAACCTGGAGACCATCACCAGCACCCTGCGGCGGCTGGACTCCCGCCGCAGCGTGAGCACCGGCCGGAAGCGCGACGTGGCGCCGGAGACCAGGCCGGCGATCGCGTCCAGGCCCTGCTCGGGGCTCTCGAAGGACACCCGCATGCAGAACAGGCCGGTGGGCGGGTCGGAGAACTGCGCGCTCTCGGTGATGTTGCCCTTGGCCTGGACGATCCCCTCGGCGAGGGAGCGGACGATCCCCGGCTGGTCCCGGCAGCGCAAGGTCAGGATGTAGTGCTCCATGGCTCAGCAGCCTCGCATGCCCGGGGTGGCCGTGTATGCGGCAGAATCCACGAAGGATTGGACCGGGAGATGGGCATATGGACTTGCGGACCTGGCTGACCAGCGGCGTTGACGCGATTGAGGGCTGGCAGGCGACGTTCGGGCCGTTCGGGCGGCACGCCTCGCTGCTGATCAGCGACGAGCAGTTCGCCCGCGCGTTCAGCTCCTTTGCCGAGCGGCTGCGCGAGAACTACCCGTTCTTCCATCCCTGCTATGCCGGGCAGATGCTCAAGCCTCCGCATCCCGCGGCGGTGGCCGGATACCTCACCGCGATGCTGATCAACCCCAACAACCACGCGCTCGACGGCGGACCGGCAACCGCGCGCATGGAGAAGGAGGCCGTGGCGCAGCTCGCCGGGATGTTCGGCCTGGCCACCCACCTCGGCCACCTGACGACCAGCGGCACGATCGCGAACCTGGAGGCGCTCTGGGTCGCCCGCGAGCTGCATCCGGGCCTGGGCATCGCCTACAGCGCCGAGGCGCACTACACCCACGCCCGCATGTGCGGAGTGCTCGGGGTGGAGGGGACCGCGGTGCCCGTCGACGGCGCCGGGCGGCTGGACGTCGGCGCGCTCGACGCGCTGCTCGCCGGGGGCCGCATCGGGACCGTGGTGGCGACCGCGGGCACGACCGGCCTCGGCGCCGTCGACCCGGTGCACGAGGTGCTGGCGGTCGCCCGCGCCCACGGCGTCAGGGTCCACGTCGACGCCGCCTACGGCGGCTTCTTCACGCTGCTGGCCGGGGCGGGCGGCCTGGGCATCGAAGAGGCGCCGTGGCGGGCGATCGCCGAGTGCGACTCGGTGGTGGTCGACCCGCACAAGCACGGGCTGCAGCCGTACGGGTGCGGGGCGGTGCTGTTCCGCGATCCCGGGGTCGGGCGCTTCTACCTGCACGACTCGCCGTACACCTACTTCACCTCCAGTGAGCTGCACCTCGGCGAGATCAGCCTGGAGTGCTCCAGGGCCGGAGCGGCCGCCGCGGCGCTGTGGCTGACCTTCCAGCTCCTGCCGCCCACGCCGGAGGGGCTCGGCCAGGTACTGGCGGCCGGCCGGCGGGCGGCCCTGCACTGGGCGCGGCTGCTCTCCGATTCCCCGCTGCTGGAGCTCTACCAGCCGCCGGAGCTTGACATCGTCTGCTGCTTCCCGGCCACGGGGCCGCTGGCCGCCTCGGCGATCGACCAGGCCAGCGCCCGGATGCTGGCCGACGGCATGGCGGACACGGCGCACCCGGTGTACCTCAGCACGCTCCGGGTGACCGCCGACGCGCTCCGCCGGCGCCACCCCGGCGTGGCCGCGGACACCGGCGGGGCGAGGATCCTGCGCAGCGTGCTGATGAAGCCGGAGGCCGAGGATTTCGTCGGCGAGCTGCATGCCCGCGTCGAGCGTCTGGCCGGCCGCTGATGGCCCCGGTGAGCGGGCCCGCTGGCTGGCTGGACGGCCAGGTCTCGGTGATCACCGGGGCGGGCACCGGGATCGGTGCCGCCGTGGCGGCGCGGTTCGCCGCCGAAGGCAGCGCGGTGGTCCTGGTCGGCCGGCGGCCGGGGCCGCTGCACGACACCGCGGCGGCCCTGGGCGACCGGGCG
>JASHPR010000666.1 GCA_030038015.1 Streptosporangiaceae bacterium | reverse complement strand
CGCCGAATACATCCCCGGAGCTGCCTCGGTCGTGAAGGTCACCGACGCATCAGTGAATCCGGCAGCGGTCAGGCCATCCAGATACTCCGTACGAGACAGGGCACCGGCGATGCAGCCGACGTAGGAGCCAGCGGCAACGCGATCGGCGGCAGTCAGATGATCCTCAGCCACCACGTCAGTGATGCCGATCCGCCCGCCGGGGACCAGCACCCGGAACATCTCAGCGAGCACCGCAGGCTTGTCGGTAGACAGGTTGATGACGCAGTTGGAGATCACCACATCCACCACGGCGTCCGGCAGCGGCAGGGCCTCGATCTCGCCCTTGAGGAACTCGACGTTCCCGGCCCCGGCTTTAGTGGCGTTGGCGCGGGCCAAGGCGAGCATCTCCTCGGTCATGTCCACGCCGTAGGCGAACCCGGACGGGCCGACCCGGCGGGCCGACAGCAGCACGTCGATGCCGCCGCCCGAGCCTAGGTCCAGCACCCGTTCTCCCTCGTGCAGGTCGGCGACCGCCACGGGGTTGCCGCAGCCCAGGCTGGCCAGGACCGCTTCTTCCGGGAGGCCGTCTGTTTCTGCCTCGCCATACAGCGGGCCGCCGAAGCAGTCAGCCGAATCCAGGGCCGCCGGCCCGGTTCCGCAGCAGGAACCGGCGGCCGGGCTCTCATAGCATGATGGCATCACGCCCGGCCTCGGCTCCAGGACTGCCCGGGCGGCCTGCGCATACCGAGACCGGACCTCCTCACGCAGGTCAGCGCTCGCCTGATCACTCATCCCGATCACACCCCAGGTATAGACGACTGTCGATGCCAACTGTGCCCGAGAGATAGACAGCTGTCAATGCCAGCGGCATACTGGCCGGGTGACCACCCCGCCCGCCGGCATCCAGAACCGTCCAGCCCTGCCGCTGGCCGAGGCCTGCTGCGCGCCCTTGCTACGTCAGCCGCTGACGGCCCGCCAGGCGGCCGACCTGGCCCGGCTGCTTAAGGCACTGGCCGATCCGACCCGGCTGCGGCTGGTATCCCTGGTCGCCGCGCACGAAGGCGGCGAGGCCTGCGTTTGCGACCTGACCGAACCACTAGGCCTGACCCAGCCGACCATTTCCCACCACCTCAAGGTCCTCGTGGAGGCCGGGATCTTCACCCGCGACAAGCGCGGGGTCTGGGCCTACTACGCCCTCGTCCCCTCCGCCATGGACGCGCTCTCAGCGGTGCTGAGCACGGCGCCCTAGCACCGCGGGCCATGTGGCCTAGAGCAGGCTCGCAGCCAGCAGCAGGCCGGCCGAGCTGGCCAGCAGCACCGGGCAGATCTTGAACCAGACCACGGCGTGCTTGCCGGCTTTGAGCCGGTCACTGCCGAGGACCCGGCGGGTAGGGACCGCGTGCGCCACCGCCCACCCCGCGACGACCGGCCCCGCGACGTAAGCCAGCAGCCCGGCCATACCCTGGTGATCACTGCGGCCGGCACCGCGGGCCAGGGCCATTGGTCACATGCCCTGCCCGCGTTGGCTGGCAAGGTCTCCGCACCCGGAAAATCCTTGTGCTGGCAAGCTCAGGCGGGCATATCTGGCAGATCTGCGCGTCGGCAGCTACGGCAATCTCCCGAATACCGCGACCTGGCTTTGGCTGCCGGAGGCGAACGGCGCCCGGTCCCAGCCCGCCCAGCGGTCCCGGACCCGGAAACCAGTGATCCTGGCCATGAGATCGAGTTCGGACGGCCAGACGTACCGGTAGGGCGCGGAGTGCCGTACCAGGCGCCCATCCACCTCGATCCAGTGATGCGACCAGGCGATCTGGCCGGCGGTGTCGTCGAAGGTCTCGATCCCGACGTGATCAGGATCGAGGGTGAACACCCAGCCGGCTTCGCCGGGGGGCACCCGGCGCAGCTGGGGCACGAGCACCTCCACCACAAAGCTCCCGCCCGGCTCCAGGTGCGCGGCCGCGTTGGCGAAGACCGCCAGCTGGTCGTCCTGGGTGGTGACGTTCATGATCGTGTTTGCCACCAGGTACACGAGCCGGAAGATCCCGGGAACGCGGGTGGTGGTCATGTCGCCGATGGTGACCCGGATCGTGTCAGCGCCGGGCTTGGCGAGCAGCTGACCGGCCATGTGCGGGGACAGCTCGATGCCGTGCACGGCGATCCCCCGCGCGCTCAGCGGCAGCGCCACCCGCCCCGTCCCGACCGCGAACTCCAGCGCAGGCCCGCCACCGGCCAGGCCGGCGAGCAGATCGACGATGGGCCCGAGAACGGCTGGCTCGAACTTGGCCGCCCAGGTCGTGTCGTAGACCTCGGCTATCTCGCGGCCCCAGGTGATCGAGCCCATGACCACCAGCCTCCCGCGCACCGAGGCGCGCCGCCAACCGAATTTCCCAGGGAGTCCGGGGTCCGTGTTCAGCCCGCACTCCCGGGCGCGCAGCTCGCTGGCCGAGCGGGCCCTGGCCGGCCGGGCGGGCCGGGCCGCCAGGCCGGCGGGCCGTGCCGGTGAGCGGCATGCCGGCCGCAGGTGCGCAGGACGTTCTGGATGCCGTCCTCCTTTCCGATGTGCAACCAACGATTGCATGTCCCCTGTTGACGTGCTACCGTCGGTTGCAGGTACAGGGGCCGGAGCGGGCGGTGGCCGGCGGTGGCCACGTGGCGGTCCAGTGGCCGGCGGTGGCCGCCAGCCCGGCCAGGAAGGGAGCGGATGCCGATGCAAGGCCTCGTGATCGAGCGGGAGGTTGTGATCAAGGCGCCGGTGGAGGTGGTGTGGCGCACGATCACCGAGCCCGATCAGGTCAGCCAGTGGTTCGCCGACCGGGTGGAGCTGGTCGTGGAACCCGGCGCCCATGGCTACATGCAGTTCGGGGACCAGGGCGGCCCTGTCGTCGTGGAAACCGTTGATCCGCCCGCTCGCTTCTCATTCCGCTGGAACCACCCCCGCGGGGAGGATCCGGTGGCCGGCAACTCGATGCTCGTCGAGTTCACGCTGACGCCCGAGGGTGATGAGCGGACCCGTCTCCGGGTGGTCGAAAGCGGCCACGAGCTGCGCGACTGGCCCGACGCGGAGAAGCAGCGCTATGCCGACGAGCACCGGGGCGGCTGGGCCGAGTACCTGGACCGCCTCGCCACGTTGCTCGCGAAACGCGGGCCGGGATGACGGCGCAGGCCGATGACGAGCTGTGGTCGGCCATCGCCGACCCGTCCCGTCGCCGGGTCCTCGACCTGCTGGTCAGCAACGGCGAGGCAAGCGCCAGCTGGCTGGCCGGGCAGGTGCCGTTCTCCCGCCAGGCCGTCGCCAAGCACCTGGTCGTGCTCGAACGGGCCGGGCTGGTCAGCCGGCGCAAACAGGGCCGGGAAGTTCTCTACCAGGTCCAAGCCGGCCGTCTCGACCAGGCCACCCGGGCTATGGCCGAGCTCGCCGCCCAATGGGACCGGCGGCTCGCCACGATCAAACGGCTCGCCGAAACCGCGCACGCAGAAAACAAGAAGAGGAACCGCCATGAAGGATGAGTCAGCAAACCTCGGCGGGCCGCCGGCCCGCGCCACGGGCACGCCGAGGATGCCTGCGGTGGCCGACCGGGCAACCTTCCAGGCCGAACTGGAGCGGCTGCGGGTGCGGGAGAAGGCGCACACCCGGGAAGGCGACGCGATCGCCGCGGCCCGGCGGCGCCTGCCCATGGCCGAAGTAGACGCGAGCCTGGTGCTGACCGGGCCGGCCGGGCCGCTCACCCTGCTCGAGGCGTTCGGAGGGCGCCGGCAGCTCATCGCCTACTACTTCATGTGGCACCGCGGACATCCAGCCGCCGAGCAGTGCGAGGGCTGCACCTGGGTCGCCACCCAGGTCGGCGAGCTGTCCTACCTGCATTCCCGCGGCATCACCTACGCGGTCTTCTGCCAGGGACCCTACGACGAAAGCGCCCGCTACCACGACTTCATGGGCTGGGACATGCCCTGGTACTCGGCCCAGGACTCCCTCGGCACCCTGCTGTCCCCGCCCAAACGGCCCGGCCGGATGCACCTGGTGTGCTACCTGCGCGACGGCGACCGCGTCTTCGAGACCTACTGGACCACCCTGCGCGGGATCGAGGCCATGGACAACAGCTACGCGCTGATGGACCTCACCGTGTACGGGCGCCAGGAGCCGTGGGAGGACTCGCCGCCCGGCTGGCCGCGGCAGTGCTCCAACACGCGGACGGGCGGCGGCCCGCCCGGCTGGCCGCCGGTGCCCGTGTGGCCGGGCGGGCGCCCCATCGCCCAGTGGCCGCGCCTGGCAGCCGGGCGCTCCGACGACCTCACCGCCGGGCCCTGATCGTCAGCCGGCCGGCGGCGGCACGTGCGGGGTGCCGTCGCGCATGGGCGGGAACCCGAACGTGGCGGCCGTGGTCGCGCGCGTCGGCCTGGTGATGTCGGACTCGGGCAGGACCTCGGTGTCATCGTCGATGACGACCTCCCAGCGGCAGGCCGGCACCCGGCCGGCACCCGCGGCGGCCGGTGCACCGGCCGGATCCGCGCCTTCGGGTTCACCGCCTGCGCGGTCACGTCGAACGTGCCGTCCTCGATCGCGTGGCACATGCTGCGCACCGCGCGCTCGCCGTACGGCTCGACGTCCAGGAGCGCGCCGCAGGACCGGAGCTGGAAGAAGCCGTGGCGGGAGTCGACCACCTCGTACTCGACGTCCGTGTAGTGCTGCGCGAAGCCGGGGTCGAGCTGCAGCTGCTTGAAGATCTCCGGGACGCCGTCGCCCTCGATGTTCATGATCTTGCGGATGCGCTCGGTGTAGACCGGGCTCGCGCCGCGCCATTCCTCGATGGCTAGCTCCTCGACGGCCTGCGGCCCGTAGCGCAGCGCGACAGCGGCGAACACCGACCGGTCCAGCAGCCGAGCGATCAGCGCGAACTCCCGGACCAGCCGGACCAGCGCCTCCTTCGAGAGGTCCTCGTAGCGGAAGTCCGGATCGAAATCGCCCGAGTAGTCCTTGCGCTCAGCCATATTCTGAACTGTAGTCTGGACACATGTCCGGTGCGACGCAGGCGGCGCAGCCGGCCGGGCATCGGCACGACTTCGCCGGCAAGGTCGCGATCGTGACCGGCGCGGCGCAAGGCATCGGCGAGGCCTACGCCCGTGCGCTGGCCGACGCCGGGGCCGCGCGCCGATGGCGGGCTGGCCGGGCGGCCTGATCGTGCACGACGCCCGGCCGGAGGCGGTGGCGCCGCTGGCGGAGGCGGGCGCGACCCACTATGCGGGCTGGCCGGCGCCCGGCTCAGCATGCAGGTCGAGAAGCTCGCCGGCGAGCACGCCCGGGCGCAGCAGGGCGAGCGGCAACCGGGCACCTGAGGCACGAGGGAGCGCCCATGCGGTACGGCGTCGTGTTGTTCAGCAGCGACCGCGGCATCACGCCGGCGCAGGCCGCGCGGGCCGCGGAGGCGGCCGGCTTCGGATGCTTCTACGTGCCCGAGCACACGCACATCCCGGTCCGGCGCGACGCGCCGCACCCGGGGACCGGCACCGCGGAGCTGCCGGACGACCGGTACCTGCGCACGCTGGACCCGTGGGTGGCGCTGAGCACGGCCGCCGCGGTCACCAGCACGATCAGGCTGGGCACGGCGGTCGCGCTGCCGGCCGAGCATGACCCGATCACGCTGGCCAAGACCATCGCCACGCTGGACCACCTGTCCGGCGGCCGGGTGGAGCTCGGCGTGGGCTTCGGCTGGAACACCGACGAGCTCGCCGACCACGGCGTGCCGCCCGGCAGGCGGCGCGCGGTGCTGCGCGAGTACCTCGGCGCCATGCAGGCCCTGTGGTCGCGGGAGGAGGCCAGCTACCGGGGCGAGTTCGTGAGCTTCGGCGCCTCCTGGGCGTGGCCCAAGCCGCTGCAGCCGCGGATCCCGGTCCTGGCCGGGGCGGGCGGGAGCGAGAAGAACCTCGGCTGGATCGCGCGCTGGGCCGACGGCTGGCTGACCACGCCCGGCGAGACGGACGTCGACGGCAAGGTGGCGCTGCTGCACCAGGCGTGGCGGGAGGCAGGGCGCGACGGCCGGCCCCGGGTCACGGCGCTGGCGGGCAGGCCGGACCCCGGCCTGCTGGCGCACTGGGCGGAGATCGGGGTCACCGACGTGGCGTTCGGCATCCCGGACCGCTCGCCAGAGGAGGTCGTCGGCTACCTCGGCCGGCTGGCCGGGCGGCTGGGCCTGGCCAGGGCCGGATCCGGGCCGGTCCCGGCGGCCTGACGTGACGGCCCCGGTGCCCGCGACGCCTCCGCATCCCCCTCCCTCGCCAGCCTCCCCCGGCCGCGGCTGCTGATCGGCGGCGAGCCGCGCGGCGCGGCCGGCACGGCCGTTTTCCCGGTCGAGAACCGCGACCGGGGAGATCATCGCCCACGCGCCGGACGCCAGGACCACAGACGCGGAACGCGGCCATCGGGCCCGCCCGCCAGGCGTTCAAGGAAACGGGCTGGGCCACCGACGCGGCACTGCGCGCCCGCTGCCTGCGGCAGCTCAAGGCGGCGCTGGACGAGGTCTTCGGCACCGACCTCACGCGGGCGCTGGCGGAAGGGGCGGGGACATGACGCGGCCGCCGGCCGGGCCCGGCATCGACCTGATGAGCGGCGAGTTCTTCGGCAGCGACCCGTTCCCGGCCTACGCGTGGATGCGCGAGCACGCGCCGGTCTATCACGACGAGGGCAACGACCTGTGGGCGCTGACGCGCCATGCCGACGTGAAGTCGCCCGGCACCGACCCCGCGGTCGAACTTCATCAGCGGCCTTGAGTCCATGCCGGTCACGTTGACCCCCGCCCGGCGGGCGGGCGCGGCCTGACCCTGCTCCCGCGGGCGGGCGCATTGGGGCCGGCACTCTGGCCGGCCGGACCCCGCCATTTGCTCAGGCGACGTTTGCACGACGAAGGAATACGCGGCGTTGACATGGAGCCCGGAGCCGGTGAGCTCCCAGGGGCCAAGGTCCCGTCTGGTGCGGCCACCCGTCCCTACCACCCGGCGCGCGGCGGCAGCATCGTTCTTCCGTGCGCGTTTCCGCCTCAGTTACCGGGACGCCCGTCAGCATCGGCGTGCCCTCATGCTGACACGGTTGATGCGTGAGCGCCTGCGGCCCTACAGGGGCCGAGCGGCCGTCGTGGTGACGCTGCTGGTGATACAGACCGCCGGGAACCTTTACCTGCCTAACCTCAACGCGGACATCATCAACAACGGCGTCGTGAAGGGCAGTGTCCGCTACATCTTCCACACCGGCGCGCTCATGCTGGGCATCACCCTGGTCCTGGGCGTGGTGGCCATCGTGGCTGTGTACTGGGCGTCGCGGGTGTCGATGGGGGTCGGCGCGGATGTGCGGGCCGCGGTCTACGAGCGGGTGCAGGGCTTTTCCTCCCGTGAGATGAATCGCTTCGGGACACCGTCCCTCATCACCCGCAACACCAACGACATCCAGCAGATCCAGTTGTTCCTGCAGATGGCTCTGACCCTCATGGTCATCGCCCCGATCATGTGCCTCGGCGGCATCTTCATGGCGATCAGGGAGGGTGCGGCGCTGTCACCGCTGCTGGCTGTGGCGGTTCCGGTCATGGCAGTGGTGATCGGCGTGATGCTGGTCACGGTGGTGCCGTTGTTCCGGTCCATGCAGGCCAAGATCGACCGGATCAATCAGGTGCTGCGCGAGCAGATCACGGGGGTGCGGGTGATCCGGGCGTTCCTGCGGGTGCCGTCGGAGCGGCGTCGGTTCCAGACGGCGAACGCCGACCTCACCGCCACCGCGCTGCGGGTCAACAGGATCTTCGCCCTGGCCCTGCCGGCACTGATGGCGATCATGAACCTGTCGAGCGTCGCCGTGCTGTGGTTCGGCGGCCGCCTCGTGAGCGAGGGGTCGATGCCGATCGGCAACCTCACCGCGTTCCTCACCTACATCATGCAGATCCTGATCTCGGTGATGATGGCGGTGATGATGGTGATCCTGGTCCCGCGCGCCGAGGCGAGCGCGGAGCGGATCGAGGAAGTGCTGGACACAGTGCCATCGGTCAGCGACCCGCCCCGCCCGGTCACCCCCGTGCGCGTCACCGGCGTGGTGGAGTTCCGCGACGTCACGTTCGGGTACCCGGGCAGCGAGCAGCCGGTGCTGCGCGGCCTGACGTTCACCCTCAGCCCGGGCCAGACGTGCGCCATCATCGGCAGTACCGGCAGCGGCAAGAGCACGCTGCTCAACCTCATCCCGCGGTTCTTCGATGCCACCGCCGGCCAGGTGCTGGTCAACGGGGTCGACGTGCGGGACCAGGAACTGGAAGGGCTGTGGAGCTCGATCGGGCTGGTCCCGCAGCGGGCATTCCTGTTCGGCGGCAGCGTGGCAAGCAACCTGCGGTTCGGCAGGCCAGAGGCGACCGACGCGGAACTGTGGCACGCGCTCAGCGTGGCGCAGGCGCGTGACTTCGTGGCCAGCATGCCCGGCCAGCTCGACGCCCCGATCGACCAGGGCGGCACCAACGTCTCCGGCGGCCAGCGGCAGCGGTTGTCGATCGCCCGGGCCCTGGTGAAACGGCCTCGGCTGTACCTCTTCGACGACTGCTTCTCGGCGCTGGACGCGGAGACCGACGCGCGGCTGCGTACAGCGCTGCGGGCTGAGACCCGAGACGCGACCGTTGTCATCGTCTCCCAGCGGGTCAGCTCGATCATGCACGCCGACCAGATCATCATGCTCGATGAAGGCCGGATCGCCGGCATCGGCAGCCATCAGCAGCTGCTGAAGACCTGTGACCCCTACAGGGAGATCGTCACCTCGCAGCTGGGTGAGGGGGTGGCGGCGTGATCGGCGGGGGCGGGCGCGCACGGGCGGTGGGCAGGGGCCCGATGGGGCCGGGCATGAGGCCGCCCGCGGAACGGAGCAAGGACCTGCGCGGGACGCTGCGCAAGCTTCTGGTCCGGCTGCGGCCGGAGCGGTTCAAGCTGGTGACCGCGGTCGGGCTGGGCGTGATCTCGGTGGGGTTCATGGTGACCGGCCCGAAGGTGCTCGGCACCGCGACCAACATCCTTTTCGACGGCGTCGTCGGCAAGAGCCTGCCAGCAGGGATGACGCAGGCGCAGGCCGAGGCGATGCTGCGGGCGCACGGCCAGGGGCAGCTCGCGGACATGCTGTCGGGGATGTCCGTCACGCCGGGGGTCGGTGTGCACATGGCACGGTTCGGCCTGGTGCTCGGGCTGGCGGCTCTGGTCTACCTGCTCGGCGCCGTCTTCACCTGGGGCCAGGGGTACATCATGGCGGGTATCACCCAGCGTGCCATGTACGGGCTGCGGCGTGAGGTGGAGGAGAAGCTGGCCAGGCTGCCGCTGCGGTACTTCGACAGCCATCCGCACGGCGACATCCTCAGCCGGGTCACCAACGACATCGACAACCTCACCACCACGCTGCAGCAGGGCTTCAGCCAGTTGCTGACCTCGGTGCTGACGATCATCGGTGTGCTGGGGATGATGTTCTGGATCTCGCCGCTGCTGGCCGCGGTGTCGCTGGTCACGATCCCGCTGGCGGTGGCGGTGACGTTCGTGATCGCGCGGCGGTCGCAAACCCAGTTCGCCAGCCAGTGGGAACGGACCGGCACCTTGAACGGGCTGGTCGAGGAGACCCACACCGGCCACGAACTGGTGCTGGCCTTCGGCTGCCGTAAACCGATGATCGGCGAGTTCGGCCGCCAGAACAAGCAGCTGTACGAGGCCAGCTTCCGGGCGCAGTTCCTGTCCGGGGTCATCCAGCCCTCAGTGCAGTTCCTGGGCAACCTCAACTACGTGGCGATCGCGGTGCTTGGCGGCTGGCGGGTGGCCTCCGGCGCGATATCGCTTGGCGACGTGCAGGCGTTCATCCAGTACTCGCGGCAGTTCACCATGCCGATCACCCAGATTGCCGCCCAGATGAACATGCTGCAATCCGGCCTGGCCTCGGCCGAGCGCGTATTCGAGTTCCTCGATGCCCCGGAAGAGCCCGCCGACCGCGCCATCGGACCCACCGGACTGGCCACCTTGCCCCGGGCCCTGCCAGCCCCAGTGGCCGGGCGGGTCCAGCTAGAGCACGTGTCCTTCCGCTACGACCCCGACACCCCGCTGATCGAGGACTTCTCCCTGACCGCCGAGCCGGGCCAGACGATCGCGATCGTGGGTCCCACCGGCGCGGGCAAGACCACCGTGGTCAACCTGCTGATGCGCTTCTACGAGATCGACAGCGGGCACATCCTGATCGACGGCATTGATTACCGCACGCTGACCAGGGACCAGGTGCGGGCCTGCTTCGGGATGGTGCTGCAGGACACCTGGCTGTTCGCGGGCACCATCGCCGACAACATCGCTTACGGCAGGGAGGGCGCAACGGAGGAGGAGATCGTGGCCGCCGCCCGCGCGGCATACGTCGACCATTTCGTGCGCACCTTGCCCGACGGCTACCGCACCCTTCTCGACGAAGACGCCTCCAACATCTCGTCCGGGCAGCGCCAGCTGCTGACGATCGCCCGGGCGTTCCTCGCCAACCCGGGCATCCTTATCCTCGACGAGGCGACGAGCAACGTGGACACGCGTACCGAGGTCCTCATCCAAGAGGCGATGGCGCGGCTGCGGCAAGGGCGAACCAGCTTCGTGATCGCGCACCGGCTATCCACCATCCGCAACGCCGACACCATCGTGGTCATGGACCACGGCCGCATCGTCGAGCAGGGGAGCCATGAGGACCTGCTGCGGCGCCACGGCTTTTACTACAGGCTGTACAACAGCCAGTTCACCGAGGCAATGGCCGAAGCAAGCTGAACCCGCCGACCCCCTCGCGGTCGCACGAGGGTAGCCAGCGCGGCTATGCGGCTAGCCTGCTGTCCGTTCCTGTTGCTCAGCGGGCCGGCCTGTGCGCGCCAGGGCATCGGCGCGGCGGAGCGCGTCCGGCAGCCGGAACCGCCCCGCCATCTCGCGGACCAGGGCGGCGGCCTCGTCGACCCCCATGCCGGCGGCGGTGACGAACAGCGGCCGTCCCGAGCGCCCGCGCAGCACCGGGAGGGCGTGGCTGGCGGTGCGGAACGCCGTCTTCGCCACGCCGATCACCGGTACGCCGAACTCGGCGTGCGCGTACGCGCCCAGGCCCGGGCGGCCCGCCGGGTCAAGATCGACGTAGCCGTCCACGACCAGCAGGACCAGCCCGCTCACCCCGCTCAGCACGGCGCGCAGCGGCGGCAGTTCCCGGGCGAAGAACTCCCCCGGCCGGTACGCCGCCACCTCGGGCACCATCGCGATCCGCTCGCCCAGCACCGCCGAGAACGCCGGATCGGCGGCGAGCACCGCCGCCGCCCGTGCGCCGCCGCCGGCCGGATAGTGAACGTCCGCAGCCGCGTACACGCGGCCAGCGGGTCCGTGAGGCTGCATACCCAACACGATGCCAGGCGCGGCCCGGGAATGCGCGAGGGCAGCTAGCCAGGCAGCTAGCTAGTTTGCTAGCATCTTTCGCCGTGGGCGACGAGGATGTCAAGCAGTTCAACGTCTACCTGCCGGCCGGCCTGATCAAGCAGGTCAAGCACCGTGCCATCGAGTCGGAGCTGTCACTGTCGCAGCTGGTCGCCGATGCGCTGCGCGCCTACCTCGACGACGCCCACGGGCAGCGACGGCAGACGCCCGGGAAGGGGAGCT
>JASHPR010000665.1 GCA_030038015.1 Streptosporangiaceae bacterium | reverse complement strand
GCTGACCCGCGCGGCCATCGACGACGACGCCGCCAACAGCTACCTGCCGTTCCAGGGGCACCGGGCGCTGCGCGAGGCGGCAGCGGCCCACGTCGGCCGGCTGGCCCGGCGCCGCTACGACCCGGACGCCGAGTGCGTGGGCGTGGCAGGCGGCCTGAACGGCATCCTCAACACGCTGCTGGCCACCGTCGAGCCCGGCCAGGAGGTCGTGCTCACCGACCCGGTCTACGCGGGGCTGGTCAACCGGGTTCGGCTGGCCGGCGGCGTCCCCCGGTTCGTCCCGGCGGCGGCGACCGCTGACGGCTGGGCCGTCGACCCGGAACGGCTGGCCGCCGCGGTCGGCCCGGCCACCGCCGCCGTGCTGATGATGGGGCCGTCCATGCCCACCGGCCTGGTCCTCGGCGACGCCCACTGGTCCGCGCTCGCCGCCGCGCTCGAGGGGTACCGGGCCTGGCTCATTTACGACGCGGCCATGGAGCGGATCCGGTTCGACGGGCGCCCGCCGAGCCATCCCGCGGCGCATCCCGGCCTTGCCGGGCGCACGATCACCGTCGGGTCCGCGTCCAAGGAGCTTCGCATGATCGGCTGGCGGGTGGGCTGGGTGGTCGGCCCGGCCGGCGTGCTCGCCGACGTCAAGCTGGTCGGCCTCACCAACGTGGTCTGCCAGGTGGGGATCGCCCAGGCCGCGGTCGCGGCGGCGCTCACCGGCCCGGGAGCCGATGCCGACGTGGCCGCCGCGACCGCGGTCTGGCAGCGGCGCTGCCAGACCGTCCTCGACCAGCTGGACGGCTATCCCGTGGTGCGCCCGCACGGCGGGTGGTCGCTGCTGCTGGACACCGGGCCGCTCGGGCTCACCCCCGCCGAACTGTCCGCGCGCCTGTTCGAGCGCGGCAAGGTGGCGGCCACCCCGATGGACGGCTGGGGCCCGAGCGGCGCCGGCTACCTGCGGTTGGTGTTCGCCAACGAGCCGGCCGAACGCCTGGCCGGCCTCGGCGGCCGGTTCCGCCGCGCGCTGGCCGGATGAATGGGCATAGCGTGTCTTCTGGCACATCCATGCCAGCGTCAACCCAGGTGATCGCGCGGACGGGGGACAGCAGCAGCACGGCCAGGGTGCTGCCCCGGCCGTGCTGCCCGCGAGTCACGACTCGCTGCGGAGCACGTCGAGCGCGTGCGACAGGTCCGCCGGGTACGCGCTGACGAACTCGAGCCGCCGGCCATCCGCTGGATGGACGAAAGCGAGGCGCACCGCGTGCAGCCACTGCCTGTCCAGGCCCAGCCGCGCGGCCAGCACCGGGTCGGCCCCGTACAGCCGGTCGCCGACGCAGGGATGCCTGATCGCCGCCATGTGCACCCGGATCTGGTGGGTGCGCCCGGTCTCCAGGATGATCTCGGTGAGGCTGGCGGCCCGGAACGCCTCGATCGTGTCGTAGTGGGTGACCGACGGGCGCCCCCCGGCGACGACGGCGAACCTGCCGTCGCCCGACGGGTGCCTCCCGATCGGGGCGTCGACCGTGCCGCGGAGCGGATCCGGGTGCCCCTGCACCAGCGCGTGGTAGATCTTGTCCACCCCGCGCTCCCGGAACGCCCGCTTCAGCGCGCTGTACGCCCGCTCGCTCTTGGCCACCACCATCAGCCCGGACGTGGAGGCGTCGAGCCGGTGCACGATCCCCTGGCGCTCGGCCGCGCCGCTGGTGGCGATCGTGTGGCCGGCGGCGAGCAGCCCCTGCAGCACGGTTGGCCCGGTCCAGCCGGGCGTCGGATGGGCGGCGACGCCCGGCGGCTTATCCACGACCACGATGTCGGCATCCTCGTACACCACCACGAGGCCGGGCACGGGCTCGGGGGGCGGCTGGGCCGTCGCCGGCGGCGGCAGCGTCACGTCCAGCCACTCCCCCGCCGGCACCCGATCCGACTTGCCCGCCGGCCGGCCGCCGACGAGCACCGAGCCGTCGGCGATGAGCTCGGCAGCCTTGGCGCGGGACAGGCCGAACATCCTGGCCAGCGCGGAGTCCAGGCGCTCGCCGTCCAGCCCTTCGGGAACCGGCACCCGGCGATGGCCGGGCGACGTCATCGGCCGTCGCCACCCGATGGGTGTCTCGTGCCGTCCAGCCGGTACCCGAGAGCCGCGAGCAGGACCATGAGCACGGCACCGCAGGTGATCGCCGAGTCGGCGAGATTGAACACCGGCCAGTGCGGCAGCTGGATCCAGTCCACCACCCAGCCGCGCAGCGGCCCGGGGGCGCGGAAGATCCGGTCGGTCAGGTTGCCTGTCGCCCCGCCGAGCAGCAGGCCAAGGGCCACCGCCCACGCCAGGCTCTGGATTGTCCGGGACGTCCGCACGATGAAGATGATCACGCCGACGGCGATCGCGGTGAACACGATCGTCATCGAGGCGCCGCCGATGCCGAACGCGGCGCCCGGATTACGTGACTCGCACAGCGTCAGCACCCCGCCGAGCAGCCGGATCGGCGGCGGAGAGGGGACCACGTTGCCGGCCAGGCAGTGCCGGCCGGACAGCCTGGCCACCACGATCGCCTTGGAGATGATGTCAGCGGCGAGCACCAGGACGGCAACGCCGAGCACCACGCCCAGCCGCGGCGTCCGGTGCCGCGCTGCCGCCGGGCCGGGCTCCGGCTGCGGCGCACCGAGACCGGGCGCGCCCGGCTCAGGGGCGTCCAGCGGCCGGCCTTCCGGCTCCGGGGTGCTCACCCTCGGCGCCGCCGCCCCCGCCGCGCCAGGCTGCTGTGGCGGCCGGCCTGCCCCGCCGGCCGCGGGGGCGGTCAGCGGCGCTCCTCGCGCTGCTTGCAGGACACGCACAGCACCGCGCGCGGGAATGCCTGCAGCCGCGCCTTGCCGATCGGCTCGCCGCACGATTCACAGGTGCCGTACGTGCCCGTGTCGATCCTCTCCAGCGCCCGCTCGGTCTGCACCAGCAGCTCGCGTGCGTTGTGGGTGAGCGCGAGCTCATGCTCCCGCTCGTAGGTCTTCGCCCCCACATCGGCCGAATCATCCCCGGCGTCGCCGACAGCGTCGCCGAGCCGGGACGCGATGTCCGACTCGGATCGCTCGATGTCCGCACGCAACTCGGCAGCCTCCGCAGCCAGCTTGTCACGCACCTTGGCCATCTCGGCTTCGGTCCAGTGCCGCTCCCCTGGCCGCACCGGAAGCGCGGCAGCGCCTGAACGCGCAGCAGCGGTCATCCCAGCCTCCTTCGGTGCACCTAGGTGATGATCTCCGTAGCGGGCAGTCACGAGAGAATAAGTGGTTACCGGGTGCTACTGCAAACATGCCCGCCGGAGCAGCCTGACGGCCGCTGCCCGAGCCGGGCGGCTCAGGCCGCCGTCAGCCGGGCAAGGCGCGGCGACCGGGCGACGGATGCAGGCACCGGGCCAGCATCGGTTATCCTGGCATCCTGCACGGCGCTGATGGGGACAGCTGCCGCTGCGGCGGCCAGGAGCGACCGGGGATGGTGCGAGCCCGGGGATACGCGCAGCGGACCAGATCACCCCGGAGCCGCCGGAAGAACGGCCCTCCCCCTGGTATCCCGCCGCTGAGCCGGGATGGCGGGACGGCGGCGGCGCCAGCCGCCAGGCCGGCGGGGGCCTAGTAGAGCCGGCAGCAGAGCCAAACGAGAGGGTCGCGCAACCGGGCCGGCAGGCGCCGGCCGCGGCCAAGGAGGGTGGTACCGCGGGGCAGCCGCCGGCGAGCCTCGTCCCTCCGGCGAAAGCCGTGCTGGCAGCCCGGTCCGGGCCCGGCCAGGCGACAACCCGCGAGAGGCCACCCACCATGCCGCACCCCGACGACAACAAGGCAGGCGCCGGCCAGGCCGCCGAGCAGCCATCACGCCCCGATCCGCACGCCGGGACGCCGGCGGGAGGGGTGCTGCCGTACCCGGAGCTGCCTCCGGTCGCCGACCTCCCGGCGATCGAGCGCGAGGTGCTTGCCCGCTGGCAGGAGGGCCGCCTCTTCGAGCGGACGCTGAAGCGGACATCGGACGGGAAGCCGTGGACGTTCTACGAGGGCCCGCCGACGGCAAACGGCATGCCGGGCGTGCACCACGTGGAAGCGCGGGTGTTCAAGGACCTGTTCCCCCGGTTCAAGACCATGCAGGGCTTCCACGTGCCCCGGCAGGGCGGGTGGGACTGCCACGGCCTGCCGGTCGAGGTGGCCGTCGAGCAGGAACTCGGCGTATCAGGAAAAAAGGAGATCGAGGCGTACGGCATCGCGGAGTTCAACGCGCGCTGCCGGGAGTCGGTGCTGCGCCACGTGGACGCGTTCGAGGCGCTCACCGAGCGGATGGGCTACTGGGTAGACCTGCAGCACGCTTACCGGACCATGGACCCGGACTACATCGAGTCGGTCTGGTGGTCGCTGAAGGTCATCTTTGAGAAGGGCCTGCTGATCAGGGATCACCGGATCAGCCCTTACTGTCCGCGATGCGAGACCCCGCTGTCCGACCACGAGATGGGGCAGCCGGACGTCTACCGGACGGTGTTCGACCCGTCGGTCACCGTGCGCTTCCCCGTCCGGACGATCCCCGCGGGAGCGAACCCGCAGCTCGCCGGCGCGGACCTGCTGGTCTGGACCACCACCCCGTGGACGCTGGTGTCGAACACCGCGGTCGCCGTCCACCCCGACGAAACATACGCAATCGCCCGCAAGTCCGGCGACGGCGACCGGGTGGTCGTGGCCGATTCCCTGTTCGCGCGGGTCCTCGGCGAGGGCTGGCATGTCCTTGCCCGCGTCAAGGGCACCGAGCTCGCGGGCACCACCTACCAGCCGCCGTTCGACCTGGTGCACGTGCCCAATGCGCACCTGGTGGTCACCGGCTCGTTCGTGACCACCGAGGACGGGACCGGGCTTGTGCACCTGGCGCCGGCTTTCGGCGCGGACGACATGGAGACCGGGCGCGCCCACGGTCTGCCTGTCGTCAACCCGATCCGCGGCGACGGCCACTTCGAAGACACCGTGCCGCTGGTCGGCGGGATGTTCTTCAAGGACGCCGACCCGACGCTGGTGGCCGACCTCGAGAACCGGGGCCTGCTGTTCCGTTCCGCTCTGCACGAGCACAGCTACCCGCACTGCTGGCGGTGCCACACGCCGCTGATCTATTACGCGCTGCCGTCCTGGTTCATCCGCACCACCGCGATCAAGGAGCAGCTGCTGGCGGAGAACGAGAAGACCGGCTGGCACCCGCCGACGATCAAGCACGGCCGTTACGGCGAGTGGCTCAGGAACAACGTTGACTGGGCGCTGTCGCGAACCAGGTACTGGGGTACCCCGCTGCCGCTGTGGACCTGCGCGCAGCAGCACGTGACCTGCGTCGGGTCGCTGGCCGAGCTGTCCGAGCTGGCAGGCCGGGACCTGACCGGGCTCGACCCGCACCGGCCGTATGTGGATGAGGTCGTGCTCACCTGCGGCGAGTGCGGCGGCCAGGCCCGCCGGGTGCCCGAGGTGATCGACGCCTGGTACGACTCGGGGTCGATGCCGTTCGCCCGGTACGGGGCGCCGCTGCGCAACCAGGAGGCGTTCGAGCGCTCGTTCCCGGCGCAGTTCATCTGCGAGGCGATCGACCAGACCCGGGGCTGGTTCTACTCGCTCATGGCGGTCAGCACGCTGGTGTTCGGCCGGTCCTCCTACGAGACCGTGGTCTGCCTGGGCCTGGTGATCGACGAGCAGGGCCGCAAGATGAGCAAGCATCTGGGCAACGTCCTGGAGCCCATCCCGCTCATGGACGCGCACGGCGCTGACGCACTGCGCTGGTTCTTCGCCGCCTCGGGCTCGCCGTGGGCCACCCGCCGGGTCGGGCACGCGGTGCTCGAGGAGATCGTCCGCAAGGTCCTGCTCACGTACTGGAACACCCTGTCCTTCCTGGTGCTGTACGCGAACGCGGCGGCGGCGCGGGGCGAGACCTGGACCGCGGGCAGCCTGCCCGGCGCGCCCCCGGCCGCCAGCAGGCCGGTCCTTGACCGGTGGCTGCTCAGCGAGCTGCATGCGCTGGTGCGGGACGTCACCGTCGCGCTGGAGGACTTCGATTCGGCCGCCGCTGGCCGCAGGATCGCCGCGTTCATCGACGACATGTCGAACTGGTACGTCCGCAGGTCCAGGCGCCGGTTCTGGGAAGGACCCGGCACGGCGGACGGCGCGGCAGCGTTTGCCACCCTGCACGAATGCCTGGAGACCCTGAGCAGGCTCATGGCACCGGTGACCCCGTTCCTGACCGAGTACGTCTGGGGGGTGCTGCGGGCGAGCGACTCTCCCGAGTCCGTTCACCTGGCGTCCTGGCCGACGGCGGATCCCGGGCTGATCGACGAGCGCCTCTCCGCGCAGATGGCGCTGGCCAGGCGGCTGGTAGAGCTCGGCCGCTCGGCGCGCGCCGCAGCGGTCGTGCGGGTCCGCCAGCCGCTCGCGCGGGCGCTGGTCGGCGCGGCCGGTTTCGAGGACCTGCCCGCCGAGCTCGCCGCCCAGGTCGCCGAGGAGCTGAACGTCCACGAGCTGGACACGCTCGCGGCCGTGCCCGAGGGACTCGTGGACTACACGGTGAAACCCAACTACCGCGCGCTCGGCGGGCGATTCGGCAAGGGCACCCCGGCCGTGGCCAAGGCCGTCGAGGCAGCGGACGCGGCAGCGCTCGCTGCCGAGCTGCGGACCGCAGGCAAGACCTCGGTCGTGGTGGACGGGGCAACGGTGAGCCTCGGGCCCGACGACATCATCGTGACCCAGGTTCCGCGCACGGGGTGGGCTGTGGCGTCCGGCGACGGCGAGACGGTCGCGCTTGAGATCGCCATCACGCCAGAGCTGCGCAGGGAGGGCCTTGCGCGCGAGGTCGTCCGGCTGGTGCAGGACGCGCGCAAGGGCGACGGCCTCGACGTCAGCGACCGGATCTCGCTGCGCTGGAGCACCGCCGACCCCGAGCTGGCCGCGGCCCTGGCCGAGCACGGGACGATGATCAGCACCGAGGTGCTGGCCGTCGACTACGGGCCGAGATCCGGCGGCCGCATGGATGCCAGCGCGCGGGAGCACGTGGAGGCCGACCTGGGCCTGGTGTTCTGGCTCCGCTGCGTGCCAGGGTAGGCCGGCCGCCGCGCTCGCCATGCCGTGCCCAGCGGCCGTGACTGCGGGTCCCTGCCCGCCGCAGGGCGCTATTCGCCAGCCAGGTTCTGCTCCGGCCGGCAGGCCCTGCACGGGACGCAGCCCGCTTCCTCGGCCGCCTGCCTGCTCATGGACTCCACGTCCTCGGGGCCGAGGAAGCGGATGAGAATGCACTCGCTGCGGTGGTACCTGGCGATGCCCGGGACGATGGTGACCTCGGTGACGGGATCGCGCGTGTCCTCACCGCCAGCGGCCGGCTTGGCATCGGGAGCTGGCTCGGCGTCGGCCGCCGCCCCGGCGCCAGCCGATGCCCCAGCGGTAGCCAATGCCCCGGCGCCAGCCGATGCCCCGGCCGAGGCCCGGGGATCTCCGGCTCCGGGCCTGGCCGCCGGCTCGGCTGCAGGCCCGCTCGTGCCTGCAGCCGGCCGCTCGCCCGGGCTGCCAGCGCCCTTCGCCGATACCGCAGGCGGCGGCGAGGCTGCGGGCGGTGACAACGAGGCCGTGGCCGGCGGCGGCGATACCGTGGGCGCTGACGGCGATACCGCGGGCGGCGACGCCGAGGCCGCGGCCGGCGGCGGCGATACCGCTGGCGGCGAAGGCGACACCGCGGGCGGTGACAGCGAGGCCGCGGCCGGCGACGGCGATGACGGCGATACCGTCGCCGGC